>NZ_JBHIMK010000006.1:0-24989 GCF_042194085.1 Bartonella sp. MU70NMGDW | reverse complement strand
ACACCATAGGAAACAACATCAAACCATTTTCCTGACATATTAACAGATGAACCATGCGTAAGGTGACCACCAGCATTTAAGTCTAATCCCATAAATGTGTCACCAGGCTGAAGTAAAGCTAAAAAGACAGCTTGATTCATTTGGCTACCAGAATTAGGCTGTACATTCGCAAAAGCAGCACCAAAAAGCTGTTTTGCCCTTTCAATGGCTAAATCTTCAACGACATCAACAAATTGACACCCGCCATAGTAGCGCTTTCTTGGATAACCTTCTGCATACTTATTAGTTAAAACAGACCCCTGCGCTTCAAGAACCGCTCTTGAAACAATATTCTCTGAAGCAATCAGCTCAATTTCATGTTGTTGACGCTCAAACTCCCCTCTAATTGCATCAAAGATTGCACCATCAACAGTTTGTAAATTATCATTAAAAAAGCGCTTTTGTGCGTCATTTTCTTGCTGAGTCATAAAACACATTCCTAACATAAAAAAATAAAATCACTGAACGATAACACAGCAAACCATGCAAACCAAACATTTTAAACCGCTTACACTCAAAAATAATGACGCAAATATTTATCTTATTCTTTGTTATAAAAAAAACAAAAAACTTCCCTCTCAAGAATGGTAAAAAATGAGATTACATTTCTTTTTTTACACTCTTATTTGTTTACACCTTTTACAAAAGGTATCTATAATCTAAAGAAATTCAATAATTTAATGATTAAAAATAATTTATAATGTGAAAAACTGAATATAATAGGCAAAGTTAATACAAGGCAAATAAGAATGCTAACTAAAGTTTTTATTGATGGTGAACATGGCACAACCGGACTACAAATACAAAAACGCTTAGAGGGGCGTACAGATTTAAAACTACTCTCTCTTGCTCATAAAGATCGCCATAATGTCCATCTGCGACAAGACTATCTTAATCAAGCCGATATTGCTATTTTGTGTCTTCCAGATGATGCTGCACGCGAAACAGTTCATTGGCTTAAAAAAAATAAAAACATTAGGATTATTGATAGCTCGACAGCCCACCGTGTTGCACCAGACTGGGTTTACGGTTTTCCTGAAATGACAACAGGACAAAGAAAGCGCATCCAAGCAGCACATTATGTAACCAATCCCGGGTGCTATCCTACCGGTGCCATTAGTTTGATTCGCCCACTCCGTGAAGCAGGACTGCTAGACGCCTATTATCCCATCTCGATTAATGCAATCTCCGGCTATACTGGTGGTGGAAAACAGTTGATTTTAGAAATGGAAAATCAATCTCAACAAAATATTCAGAACAATTATTTTATCTATGGTCTTAATCTTGAACACAAACATGTGCCAGAAATTAAAATCTATGGACAAATCAACCAAACCCCAATTTTCATACCAAGTGTTGGTCGTTTTCCCCAAGGAATGATTGTGAATCTTCCTCTGCATCGCCATTTATTCACAAAATCAGCAAACTGTTCTGATTTGCGCGAAATTCTCGCAAACCATTACGATGGACAAAATACCATTTTAGTTGCATCACAAGAAGAAACTGCTTCACTTCAAAGACTTAATCCAGAGTGTTTAGCCAATAAAGATAATATGAAACTGTTCGTATTTGGAAATGATCGTGAAGGTATTTTTAATCTCAGCGCCATATTCGATAATTTAGGAAAAGGCGCATCAGCTGCGGCTATCCAGAACCTCGATTTAATGCTTTCAAGCAACTTAAACTCCCTATAAATACAAACTTTTATTCAACAACGCGATATGCCCCTTTCGTTGCTCGCCAGTGCGCAACCGCAAAACATAACACTGCTAGTGCCATACTTTGGTGAATGAGCCCTAAACTTATCGGAACCTCATGTAACAGTGTTAAGATACCCAAGAGTGCTTGGATAATAATCATAACACAGATAAGAAATGCACGACGAGAATGGGTTGAATGTGGAATGTTTTTTTGTACATAGAAAGCATGAACAACTGAAACAATAAATACAAAATAAGCAAAAAATCGATGAATAAATTGAACCATTAATGAATTTTCGAATAAATTGAGCCAAACAGGACGAAGCTGCAACAAACCATCAGGAATAATCTGCCCATCCATAAGAGGCCATGTATTATAGACTTTTCCAGCATGAAGCCCTGCAACCAAAGCTCCGAAATAAATCTCTATCAAAACGAGAACAACAAGCCAAGCCGCAAAATATTGCACCTTTTTATTTGCTGGCTTTTCTGAATATTCTGCAAGTCCTCGAGATAAATAAGTAACAAAAACAATAACAAAACATGCCGTTATAAGATGAAATGCCAAACGATATTGGCTCACACTTGTTAAATTACTTTGCCCAATCCCTGAAGCAACCATCCACCAACCAATAAAGCCTTGAAAGGCGATAAGAATAGGCACGACAATAAGCGGGAGTAAGATATTTTTTTCAACACGCTTAGTCGCCCAAAACCAAATGAGCCCCAATAAAGCGACAAGACCAACAAGACGCCCAAGAACACGATGCGCCCATTCCCACCAAAATATGACCTTAAAAGCACTTAAGGTCATATCAGGATTAAGCAGCTTATATTGTGCTATCTGTTGATATTTTAAAAATTCCTCTTGCCATTGATCCACACCAATCGGTGGAATAACGCCGTGTATTGGCTTCCATTCCGTTATAGATAATCCTGATCCCGTCAAACGAGTAGCGCCACCTACTAAGACAATTGCTAAACAAAGCAATAAAATAGAGTAAAGCCACACCTGTATTTGTTTTCTATTTTTCTTTTGCACGGGCGTTAAAATGCTATTGTTTAATCTCTTTACTGCCATCTCTGATTGCCCCACGCTTCTCTCCAACTACAATGCATTTTAAAATTTAAACATCAAATCATTGTGTATTCTAGTATGTACTATAACTTTAGCAAAAAACAAGCGTACCACTATAACATGCGATACATATTTCTTTTTTATAAAGTTTATGATGCAACAACGCGATAAACAGCCTTTGGAAAGCTGCTTACCATCCGCATCATCCATTCTTGTTCATTAAGAACAGTCTTACAAATATAATAGTCTGTTAGCTCTGCAAATTGCTCAAATCCATATTTTGGTTCGCTTGCCATCTCTAGAATGATAAAATCATATTCTTTTTTAAATTCTTGTAATATATGAGAAATGTCATTTGAAAAATCTTGTGCAGAAATAGCACTTGTTAACCCCTGAGGAAGAATATCAACCCCCGTATCATAATCACGGTAAATAACATCATGCAGCTGGGCATTGCCCGTTAAAATATCACTCAGTCCGCGATGTGGACCAATGACCTTCTCTATTTGTTGACCAGAAATATCGACCAACAGAATTGTTTTGTTCTCTTTTGTGAGATGAAGTGAAAGCTTTGCCGCTGTCCGTGCAGCCTCTGGTCCAATGATTGAAATAATGGTTGAAGCACGCCATTTCAAAACATCAGATAATCCCTCTATCGTAATAAAAGCTTCAAGATTTTTCATTTCTTGAGAGACTAAAATACTCTCGTTCTTCTTAAGAGCATTTTCTTTTGATCTCAAATCCTCTTCTGAAGGTTGATCTTTTTTGCTTTTAAAGCACGGATAAAATAACAATATTCCTAGTAAAAGAGTAAGGAAGCTAGCCAATGCACTCACAAAAATATTTTTTCCATAAAGAGCCATAAAAGAAATTGGTGCTAACGTTGTTGGCATAACCACGTGGATATTTGTGTTTTGTAAAAGAAGAGGATTATCACTCAATCTCCGATATGAACCAATAATTTTTTCTCTTCGTTGAGCAGACTTACTCATCGCTTTATTTTGTGCATCGACTGCTGCTTTTATTTTATTTTCAAACTCGTTAAATATTTCATTCAAAGATTGGGATTGATCTTTTACAAAAAAGTTCATTCTTTTTTTGAGCTGTTTTTCTAATTCCGTTGCAATAACCTCATCTGAATGAACTTGATAAACGATTTGTAAAATTTTATTTTTTAATTGATGAGAAACTGTTTCTAATTCCGCAGTCATTGCTTTAATTTGAGGATGTGTCCACCCCAATTGCACCGCCATATGTGCTCTTTGCGTTTCCAAAAGATCACGTTTAGATTCCAGAGCAACAATTGCTGAATTACCTGCAATAAACGATAAAGACAATAAAGACTGTCCCTTTTCACGCATCGCGTTAATCGTTGAGTTCAAACTTGTTAAATGAATACGCTTTAAAGTTGCTTCCGTTAATTGCATAGAAAGATCATGAAGCTCTGTTTGTTTTACACCCTGCTGAATAAAAGACTCAACAGATGTACGAAATCCCTGCATGATATTAACGATTGCAGTATTATCATATTGTTTGTCTTCTAATTTATCATTTAACAAGAATTGTTTCTGTTTTATGATTGCTTGTGAAAATGCGGAAAACCAAGTTTCCAACCCACGTTGAGCTGCTTCAAGTGTCTCAGCTTCAAAAGTCAAATCGATAAAATCACCACGACGCGATAAACGGATATTTTCATGATTTTTTTTCTTATTAAAAGCACTTAAAGAAAATTGCGAATCATTGAAGAACATAGGCTGTGAAAACAAAAAAGCGATAACATTGTCTTGCTTTTTGATTGGTAACGGTTTTCCTACAGAATCAGATAATGAAAATATTAAAGTTGCTTGGTAACCACGGGGCTGAAAAAAATAATACAACCAAATCAAAGATATACATAGCATTTGTAATAGCAAAACAATCAAAATGCTTCGCCATACAGTACGTAGGAATAGTCTTTTATTACACTTAAGACTCATCTTTATTTTAACCAGCAAAATACTTCTTCATATTGTTTTATTAAGAGAAAGTAGTAACTATCCTCTTAACTTGCTGTCATATTATTTTCAGATAATAAAAACATAAAATTTAAGCACAAATGTTCAGCAATAGCTTTAAAGAACTTAATTCATATTTTTTTGATGTTCTCTAATTGTTTTTTTGCTTCAGAAGTAATAACGGCTCTAATGGTAACAGACCCATCATCATGTCCTTCTTGCATTATTTCCGAAGAGTTTTCATAAAACCAATCGATAAGCGACATTTCATGAGGTTTTAAAAGATATTCAATGCTTTGCACCTCTCCAAAAATTCGCTTTTCAATGGCTCTTAATAATTGATCGAGTCCATCCCCCTTAAGCGCTGATACCATGAGAGCAGGATTTAATCGTGTTTTTGCGCTTGTTTGTAAAACATTCAATGCCTGCTCATCCAACATATCAATCTTATTCCAAACCTCTATGATATGCTCCATATCATCAATATCGATATCAAGACTTGAAAGCACTTCTAAAACATCTTGAGCATGTGCACGATGATCAAGATCTGACATATCTCTTACATGAAGAATGAGATCCGCTTCAACCACTTCTTCAAGGGTTGCTCTAAAAGCTGCAATCAAATTTGTTGGCAAGTTAGAAATAAACCCTACAGTATCAGACAAAAGAATAGTTTTTCCATGGGGAAGAACAACTTTGCGCAAAGTCGGATCAAGCGTTGCAAATAACATATTCTTTGCTAATACATCTGCACCACTTAAACGGTTAAAGAGAGTTGATTTTCCTGTATTCGTATATCCTACCAGTGCCACAACAGGATAAGATGTTTTTTTCCTTTTTGCTCTATGTAGTGCACGTGTTTTAATAACCGTTTCCAATTCGCGTCGAATACGAATAATTTTCTCTTGTAAAAGACGCCTGTCTGCTTCAATTTGCGTTTCACCAGGTCCACCTAGAAAGCCACGTCCCCCCCGTTGCCTTTCCAAGTGCGTCCAACTACGCACAAGTCGCCCTTTTTGATAAGACAAATGCGCTAACTCTACTTGCAAAACTCCTTCTTTTGTTCGTGCACGATCCCCAAAAATTTCAAGAATCAAAGCCGTTCTATCGATAACTTTGCAATTCCATAATTTTTCTAAATTACGCTGCTGTACTGGCGTTAAAAAGTGATCTACAATCGTAAGCTCAATAGAATATTCATCTATATAACAGGTTAACGCATCTACTTTACCTTTTCCAAAGAGAGTCGCAGAGCGAGGCGTTGCAATATTAACCGTTTCATAATTAACAACTTCTAACCTTATAGCACGCGCTAAGCCTAATGACTCTTTAACACGAGAAGATATAGAACACTCTCTCAAAGAGCTTTCACTTCTATTTTCTTGAAAAATCGGTATCAAAACAAGTGCGCGCACCTGCCCTGTATTCTGCGAAAACACCCCTCCTAATCTCTCATTTTTATTTATCATAGCAATCTAAGTACTTTTAAAATGGGATAAGAGGTTTATCTTAAAATGATATGTTTACTCAGGACTTTCACCCTCAAACATCTGCACAGGCTGTCCAGGCATAATCGTAGAAATAGCATGCTTATAAACCAATTGCGCATGTCCATCTCGGCGCAAAAGAACACAAAAATTATCAAATGAAGTTACAATACCCGTGAGTTTAACGCCATTGACAAGAAAAATTGTAAGGGAAATTTTTTGCTTACGCACCGTATTTAAAAACACATCTTGCAGGTGTTGTGATCGCTCTGCCATTATTCTTACACCTTCATCTCGATTGCATAAAATATTCGTGCATGCATATCGACTGAAAAATATCTAATTGTCAACGTAGAAGCTTCAAAATTTAGCAACAAACAACTGAAATTAGAGAAAAAACGGCTCTTTAAGGCAATAATAAAGCGCAACTTACAAAAAGCTATATTAAATTAAAAATTTTTCCACGTTTATTCTTTTATAATCTTACAGTCCAAAGGCATACTTTTATATATCCTAAGCTATTACAGACTATATGTGATGATGAATCTGCTTCGTTTAGAATCAATAAAAGTAAACGGACAACAATATTTATTAACGATCATCGGTATTAATAGAGAGGTGTTCGCACCTTAACTGTGTATATAACGGCTATTAAATTATCCTTGTTTCAAAGACTAGCGGCTTATAAAGTTTTTTATAAACACAAGTTGTAAACAGTATTTTTGTTTTTGTTAGATTCAAATAATAAATTGTTTTTACTATATTTTATAACATTTTTAAACAGGGTATAAGAAACCGCGTTAACTTTATCTTGATAAGTTTTTAAAATTTTTCCCTAAGCATATTCCTTTCTAAATAATTAACAGCTAGTATGTAGAGATTATGTGGAAGAGGACGTATCCCTTTTCCGTCTGTAAGAGTACGAGGCGAGTATGGCACGCAGAACCAAATTGCAAACATTTGAAGTTGAAGTTGAAGAAGCCCTCACAAAAGCTATGAACTTTGATTTCAATGACACAGAATTTGAAACAATATCATCAAATAATTCTGAAAATATTGTTAATGTCGATGATCTGATTCAAAAAATTGCAATGGCAGAAGAAGAATTCTTTGCTGAAAACGGTACGTCAACTTTTGTTTCTAATATTCATGATGAAGCTGTTGTTGATAAATCCGTTGTTGAACAGCTTTTTGCTCCAAAACCTTCACCTGATATTTCAGGTGGGACTGTTCATAATACATTGTTATCTACAAAACTTCTTCCTGCAAATGATGATATAACAACCCCTGTAAATTTTGGACTATTAAAGCAGCGTTCTTCCTCTCGAGTCTACTGGTATACAACAGCGCTTAGTGCTTTATGGGCAACGGGAGGAGCTTTTATTGCGCATAAGCTCGCACCTACCGGACTCAGCTCCTTATCCAATATCAGCACTTTTGTTACATCCCCAACAGGACTCGCTGTAGCAGCCGGAACAGCAATTCCTATCCTTATATCTTGGGGCGTTGCTCAATTAACAAAACGTTCAAACGACTTGCATAATATTGCTCTTCTTATGACAAATGCTGCGCAGCGCCTTAGTGAACCACAACATTTATCTGAAAAACAAGCTATTGCTATAGGGCAAACCATTCGTGAAGAAGTAGCGGCAATGAACGAAGGTATTGAACGTACCCTCGGACGTGCTGTTGAACTTGAAGCAATCATACAAGGTGAAGTTCACAACCTAGAACAAGCCTATGCTGAGAATGAATCACGTATTCACACATTAATCAAAGAATTGAGCAATGAACGCATCGCCATTTTGAATCACGCAGATCGCGTACAATCAACAATTAAAGGAACCCAAGAACAACTGAGTGATGAATTTGGTTTAGTTACCTCTAAAATTGTAACCAATGTTGAGAAGCTTGCACAAACTCTCTCTCAAACTTTACAAAAACAAGGTGAAGACCTTGTTGAAAAACTTTCCTATGCCGGTGATGGCGTAACAAATCAGCTTGTTGAAAAATTTAACGAAACAACAACACAAATTCAGCAGAAAAACACAGAATTTTTTCATGAATTAGGAAAAAACTTCGATGGTTTTTCAAAACGATTTGATCATAATGAAAAGCAAATAGAAAAAACCTTTAATGAAACAGCTGAAAAAGCGGAAGTACATGTTGCTAAAATTGCCACACATATACAAGCAGTAACAGATCAAACTTTGCACGCTGTCGATGAAAAGTTTAAAGCCTTGGATCAAGCTCTTATTGATCGTAATAATCAATCTCTACAGAATTTTGATGAGAAGATCTTAAAGCTCGACGACCAAGCACATAAACTCTCTTCTAAATTTGATAACGTAACCTCGCAAGCAATTGGAGCCTTTGAACAACGTTTAGCCACTGTTGATCTTTCTCTTAAAGAACATAGTGATTCCATCATTGATTCCTTTATAGAACGCAGTCAGGCTTTAGAGGATAATGCTGAAAAACTTGGTAACTTCTTGGAATCTCATGTCTTGAAAATAAATGAAAACCTCCAAGAAAAAACAGCAGACATTACCCATGCATTTACAAATGGACGTGAAGCTATTCTTTCTGCAATTGATAAAAGTAAAGAAAGCCTGAGAGAAGAAATTCAGTATGTCGACAATGCCATTGTTGATATCATCCAAGAACGTTCACAAGATTTTAAAGTACAACTTTCTGATCAACGAGCTCTTATGGCAGACATGCTCGATAACGAGAAGAATAAAATTGCGGATACATTAAGAAATCAAATTGATGTCTTGTCCCAAAACACTTCTCATATTGAAAAAGTTTTGGCTGACAATATTCAAGTCGTTGATAAACAAGCTGAAAATCATATTACAAACATCATTCAATGCACTGAAAAACTACAAGATGTCATTGTACAAAGCTGCAATACAACCCAAGATGCTTTAGAAGCACAAGCGAGAAACATTGATATCCGTGCCGATGCTCTGCGTGACTCTTTAGCGATTAATAGTTTTTCTCTCAATGAAGTTCTTGCCGATCAAGCACGCACACTTGAGCAACGCATGGAAACAATCCATAATCTCATTGCAAAAAGTGATATACGTGTCGATGTTGCATTGAAACAACAAATAGATTTAGTTGAAAGTGCAATTGTCGCCAATAATAAGAACATTACTGAAACGGTTCAAGATCATATCAAAAACCTTGAAAACCATGCCGAAATTTTAAAGAACACTCTCTCTCAATCGAGTGGTGTTTTCTTTGAAACCCTTGAAACACGTATGGAATCATTCGATACAGATCTAGAAGATCGTGCACACAAAATTTTTGAACGAACAACAACGCTAGAGGAAACCTTATCTGAAAAATTTAGCCAAATCTGTGAAGCCATTGATATGCAAACATCTGTTATTGAGGAACGTTCTGACACGTTAAAAACGTCTCTCATGCTTAATAATGAGCAAAGTCAGATAATTCAACAAGCACTGGAAAGCAGTGTTGACAATATGCGTGTAACCTTAGAAGACTCTGTTAATATAGTTACAGATAACCTGCATAATAAGATTATAAAAGCTTCTGATATTCTTTCTTCTACGAGTGAACAAATTCTTTCATCTGTTACAAATGTTACTGCACAAGCAGAAAATATTCTCTCAGAATCAGGCAATCGCATTGTATCAAATGTCAAAAAAACTGTTTATGATACCAGTGAAAAAGTTCTGTCCGTTCTGTCTGAACAAACAGCGCATACTGTCGAAGCTTTCGCAACAGCCAGTCATAATGCACAAGCATTATTGAATGAAACTATTCACACATCAACAACAGCAATAGAGCAAGTCCTTAATGAACGTTGTGATGTTCTTCATCACTCTATGCAAAATCTTAAAAATAATTTAGGATATCAGCTCTCTGATGTAACGAGCCGTCTGGAAGATGCTGGAAATCAAACAACAACACAAATTTCAAAACATGTTGGAAAAATAACAGAGCTTACAAATCACTTAAATCAAGCAGCGCAAAATACGACAGAATCAATAGATTCTTTAACACAGCATATCGGTGAACAACTCTCTCTTTCCACACAAGATGCTGAACAAAGAATTTATGCACATAATGAATCTTTAGTGAATAGCTTAACCAAAGCCAACTCTGAAACACTTCAAACAATAACGGTTATGAAGGAAGAGCTTGTTAATAATGTCTCATCCATCTTAACACAGTTGAATCAATCAATTTACAATTTTCACGAAAATAGTAATGTTTTATTATCAACTGTTCAAAATATTGATGGTCAGTTTAATGAGAGTACGAATAATTTTTTCCGCAACACGGACCAAATAGCAGAGCGTTTATCAGCCTCAAATCAGGCGCTCAATAATAATGTTGAAATTATGCAAGGACTTTCAAAAAGTACCTTTGAACAAATTAATCATATAACAAGCAGTTTTGGTGAACATGCAAAGACACTTTCCCAAACTATTCATGTTCTGGAACAGTCTGAAAATTCACTTAGCGCAACACTTGAAGAAAAACATAATACACTTTCTCTATTAAGCGATGCTCTTGTTTCAAAGTCTCATGAAATTAATCAAATGATTGGGCATTATGAAAAAATCTTCAACTTAGCACTTGAACGCTCTGATAAGAATGCGCGTAACTCTACAAATTCATTCCAACAATCACTTAATAGGCTTGTTAGTGAAGCATCGGCGCGTTTTTCAGAAGCAGCAGAAGATATACGTCGCTCCGCTGACGAAGTTCGTTTGGAGCTTTCAAAGATTAATAATGATATCAATGAAAATGTTAAAAAACTTCCAGAGAAGACAAAAGAAACAACGCAAACAATTCGTACAGCTTTGAATGAACAGATTACAGCGTTACAAGATCTAGTCAGTGTGATACAAAATGATCAAAAGGGCGCAAAAGAACAGCTGATATCGGCATTTCCTACATCCTCAATGTTTAATCAAAGAGGTGAAAATTCCACTGAGTCCGTTAAAAAGATCGTACCACCTAAGCCTATTTTGCAACAAGATCAAAGCAAAAAAAGACCAAATAAATGGGTGTCAAATCTCTTAGAAAGAGCTTCACGTGAAGAAACATTTTATGATACTCTCCCTAGTGATGATGTTTTAACATCAGTGCAAACAAAACCATCTCCTGCAGACAACTCTCTTAATTCATTAGCTTCTGGTATAGTGCAAGCTATTAATCACAATGCCATTGTTGAGCTATGGGATCATTATCAACGTGGACAAAAAAACATCGTAACAGAACGCCTTTATACCTTAAATGGGAAAAAAATATTTGAAATGATCAAGAGAAAATATATGAGCGATTTTGAGTTTAAACGTTCAGTGAATCAATATGTTACAGATTTCGAAAAGCTCTTACGTGATATATTGCGCAGTTCTGGTTCTTCCAACTCAGTTCGCAAATATCTGATATCAGATACCGGAAAAGTTTATACTATGCTTGCTCATGCAAGTGGTCGAATCCAATAAACAAATTAAGAAAAGTGGAAAAAATATTTTTTCCACTTTTCTCTCTTCAGTTGTTTTAATCGCTCATCATAGAGTACTTTTCTTTCAACTGTAGCTTTGTACTTCAAAGACTGAGATAATTGGCATGCGGTTTTCTTTGATATCCTAAGCAATAACCTAAAGAAGCGTAATAACTTATCAAACAACATATCATTCTAAAAATGATAAACAACACAACTTCCATTCTCAACGTTCCAGTCTCCTTTAAAATAGCTGAATAAACAATTTATAAATTACAAATTGTTATTTAAACTTTCTTCTACCTCCGTATAAAACTTTAAATAAAATATATATTTTATAAAAAACGGATGAAATTAATAGGAAACGCTCTTCTGTTCTTTCCTTATTTTGTAAACATTGCAAAAAAATAATGGCTTGATAATGTAATCGTTAGAAAATATTTTATTTTTTCGTAAACTAATCAATTTTTACGAGTTTTATTAAGGAGAGAAAAACAAATGTGCCACTATCAATGAAATTATTCATGCACACAGACAAAAAGAATCATCAAACTGGTTTTACGATCCAGAAGAATTTGCTCATGCTCATGCATTTTGATATTCAGAGAAATGAGGATCTATTAGTGGACAAAACCTTATCGTAGATGGAACATCTCATATACACATACGCTAACTTGGATATCATAAAAATGTCTAGAGAACGAAATAGTGATTTCAGTTCACCAAAAGCTGAACTTGACAGTGCCGCACTTTTTTATCACCAACACCCAAAACCTGGAAAATTGGAAATACAAGCAACAAAACCTCTTGATAATCAACGTGATTTAGCTCTTGCTTATTCTCCAGGCGTTGCAGCACCATGTCTTGCGATTCATGAAGATCCCACTCTTGCTGCCCAATATACCTCCCGTGCTAATTTAGTCGCTGTTATATCCAATGGAACTGCTGTTCTTG
This sequence comes from Bartonella sp. MU70NMGDW, assembly GCF_042194085.1. Taxonomy (NCBI): domain Bacteria; kingdom Pseudomonadati; phylum Pseudomonadota; class Alphaproteobacteria; order Hyphomicrobiales; family Bartonellaceae; genus Bartonella; species Bartonella sp. MU70NMGDW. The sequence continues at coordinate 12,246 of NZ_JBHIMK010000006.1, read as the reverse complement.
GTTTAGGAAACATTGGTCCACTCGCTTCAAAGCCAGTTATGGAAGGCAAAGCCGTTTTATTTAAAAAATTTGCGAATATTGATGTTTTTGATATTGAAATTGATGCATCCGATATAGAACAAATGGTGCAAACAATATCGACCTTAGAACCTACATTTGGTGGTATTAATCTTGAAGACATTAAGGCTCCTGAATGTTTTGACATCGAAGAAAAACTTCGTGCTAAAATGAATATTCCAGTTTTTCATGATGACCAACATGGAACTGCCATTATTGTTTCTGCGGCAGTATTAAATGCCCTAAATCTTTCAGGAAAAAAAATTGAAAATGCAAAAATAGTTACCTCAGGTGCAGGTGCTGCTGCCCTAGCTTGTCTTAATCTTTTGGTTCGTCTTGGGGCAAAAGTTGAAAATATTTGGCTTAGTGACTTAGAGGGTGTTGTTTATGAAGGTCGCAAGACCCTTATGGATCGTTGGAAAATCAATTACGCACAAAAAACGAACGCACGAACTTTATCTGATATTATTGATGATGCGGATATTTTTCTAGGCCTATCTGCGGGTGGTGTTTTAAAGCCTGAATATCTTAAAAGAATGGCTCAAAATCCTCTCATTTTAGCGCTGGCTAATCCAGTACCAGAAATTATGCCTGAAGAAGCACGCTCTATACGGCCAGATGCAATGATCTGCACAGGACGCTCTGATTATCCCAATCAAGTTAATAATGTCCTTTGTTTTCCCTATATCTTCCGTGGTGCATTAGACGTAGGTGCTAGTGCAATTAATGAAGAAATGAAAATGGCCGCTGTTCATGCGATTGCTGCCCTTGCACGTGAAGAAACTTCAGATGTTGTAGCACGTGCATACTCAAAAGAACCACCCAATTTTGGACCAGATTATCTAATCCCCTCTCCTTTTGATCCGCGTTTAATACTGCGTATTGCTCCCGCTGTTGCTAAAGCAGCAATGGCAACTGGTGTCGCCATTCGTCCCATTGAGGATATGGAAGCCTACTATGATATTCTCAATCGATTTGTCTTTCTTTCTGGTTTAACAATGAAACCTGTTTTTGCTGCAGCAAAAACAGCAAAACGTAAACGCGTCATCTATGCCAATGGTGAAGATGAACGCGTCCTTCGTGCAGCACAAGTTGTCATTGAAGAACAAACAGCAACGCCCCTCCTTATCGGCCGTCCACATGTCGTAGAAGCAAGATTAAAACGCTTTGGTTTAAGAATTCGTCCCGGTATAGATTTTGAATTAACAAACCCTGAAGATGATCCACGTTTTCGTGATTATGTTAATTTATTTTTTCATTATACAGGAAGACGTGGTGTTACACCTGAAATGGCAAAAACAGTAGTGAGAACATCAACAACGGCTATTGCTGCCCTTGCTGTCATGCGTGAAGAAGCAGATGCAATGATTTGCGGCTTAGAAGGACGTTTTGAACGTCAACTTGAATTAATTGAACAAATTATTGGTCTTGATCCTAATGTTCACCGTTTTTCTGCTATGAGTTTGCTTATCTCTCAACAACGTACTCTTTTCCTCACAGATACTTACGTCAATGAAAATCCTTCTGCAGAAGAAATCGCTGAAATGACTGTATTGGCAGCTCAAGAAGTTGAAGCATTTGGAATAACACCAAAAGCAGCCTTATTATCACACTCAAACTTTGGTTCTAAAAACACAGAAAGTGCGCGTAAAATGCGACGTGCAACAGAAATTCTTGCCAAATTACACCCTGAATTAGAAGCAGATGGTGAAATGCATGGTGATACTGCTCTTTCCAAAGTTTTTCGTGATCGTGTTTTTCCTGATTCTCGTCTTAAAAGTGAAGCTAATTTGCTTGTCTTTCCAACACTTGATGCAGCCAATATCACGCTCAACACTGTTAAAAGCCTCACAAATGCACTCCATGTTGGTCCTATTCTAATCGGGGCAGCACGTCCCGCCCATATCTTAACGCCTTCAGTAACTTCACGGGGAGTTGTTAATATAACAGCCCTTGCTGTCCTTGCGGCCAATAGAAAAAATAGTCTCGTAAAATAAATGCGCAATAAAATTTCAAAGTTTTTTAAAAATTGAGATATAGTGTTTCATGTACTGTAAACCTCTTATCTCTATAGATAAAGACAGCTATATTCTGGATTAAGTCTTTTTTTAAAATAAAAAAAAGGCTAGAAGAACAATATTAAATGTATTTTGAATTTACTAACTCTATAATAAGGAATCCGTACATTGCCTTCCACGTTTGATAAAGTTGCTGATATCATTGCAGAAATCAGTGAAATTGATCGCAATACAATTACACCTGAAAGTCATACAATTGACGATCTAGGAATCGACAGTCTTGATTTTCTTGATATTGTTTTCGCTATTGATAAAGCTTTCGGAATAAAAGTCCCTCTAGAACAATGGACACAAGAAGTCAACGAAGGTACTGTTGCAACAGAAGAATACTTTGTTCTTAAAAACCTTTGTGCAAAAATTGATGATCTCGTTGCCTTAAAACAGGCGGAATAGTTTTTTCACCATGCATGATCAATCTGTATTCATCACTGGCATAGGAATCATAAGCTCTCTGGGGGAAGGAACTGATCAACATTGGAATCTCTTAAATGATCCAATCCGTACACCAAACCTAGATTGTACAACTTTTTTACCCTACACGGTTCATAAATTGCCCGAAATTGATTGGAGTTTACAAATTCCTAAAAAAAGTGATCAACGGCAAATGGGAACATGGCAGCGTCTTGGTACCTATGCGGCAGGTCTTGCTCTTGATGATGCTGGCATGAAAAATAATGAACAACTCACTTCAACAATGGATATGATCGTAGCAGCAAGTGGAGGAGAGCGTGATATTACTGTTGATACACAGATTCTTTCTAAAGCGCGCACAGTTGCCGATCATGCTTCTATGTTAAATGTTGCTCTTTCAACCGAACTTCGTCCAACATTATTTTTAGCACAACTTTCAAACCTTTTGGCAGGAAACATTTCAATTGTTCATAAAGTCACTGGATCATCTCGTACATTTATGGGAGAAGAAGGTAGTGGGCTTTCTGCGCTTCAAATTGCTGTAGCTCGTATTAAATCAGGTCAAAGTACCCATGCTCTTGTAGGAGGTTCCTATAATGCACAAAGTTATGATATGTTGTTGGCGCATGAGCTTGGTGGTCTTTTAACCCATAATGGATGGAGCCCAGTGTGGAATCGTGAAATCCACCCCGGCGGCGGTATTATAGCCGGTTCTGGTGGTATCTTCCTAGTTCTTGAAAGTGGAGAACATGCAGAAAAGCGCAACGCACGTGCTTATGCTGAAATTAGCCAAATTATTACAGACCAAACAGATAGAACCAAAATTCCACTTAGAGAATCAATTGCAACAATGTTAAAAACTGCGAGTGCTAAATCTGCCCTAGCCATTTCAGCAGCCTCAGGAGCTCACGAAGCAACAAAAGCAGAACAAAATGCTCTTGATGATGCTGATCTATCTTACCGTGGCATTACAACATTATTTGGTTATATGCGGGAAGCACAATTTCCTCTAGCTCTAGCTCTTGCAGCACTTTCAATTGAAAAAAACCACTGTTTTCCAGCGTTAAGTCCTCATGAAAAACCTTTTTCTAAAGAAGTACGTGAAATATTTGTTACAACTATTGGCATAAAAAGAGCTGAAGGTATTGTGCGTCTTACAGCTGTTTGAAGGGGATTTCTATCGTGAAATATCATGATCATTTTGGGCGTCCACTTGTCGCAATAACTGGGGCAGGCATTGTCACATCACTGGGACAAGGGAAACATGAAAATTGGCAAAAATTAACAAGCGGTATAAGCGGTATCCACAAAATAACACGTTTTCCCGTTGAGGGATTAAATACATATATTGCTGGAACAATTGATTTTCTCAAAGAAAGTACACTTGGTGCTTCAGCTCTTTCTGAGAAGCTTGCACATCTTGCTGCTGAAGAAGCTTTGGAACAAGCTGCTATTGATATAAAAAATTTTAATGGACCACTCTTTCTAGCAGCTCCTCCTGTTGAACTTGAATGGACCGCACGTTTTAGTCTTGATCAAGAGCAAGAATTCAATAATGAACCTTCTTATGCACATCTTCTTAAAGTCTGTAAGGATAAACTCCATGAAACGCTTTTTGAAACCACACAATTTGGTGCAATTGCAGAAAAACTTCAAAAAACATTTGGCACAAAAGGACTTCCTGTTACACTTTCCACTGCTTGTGCATCTGGTGCAACAGCAATTCAATTAGGTGTTGAGTCTATTAGACGGGGAGAGACAAATCGAGCTCTCATAATTGCGACAGATGGATCAGTTTCAGCAGAATCTCTCATCCGTTTTTCGTTACTATCCGCTCTTTCAACCCAAAATGATCCTGCTGAAAAAGCAGCAAAACCCTTTAGCCGTGATCGAGATGGATTTGTTATGGCAGAAGGCTCAGGTGCTTTTGTTCTTGAATCTCTTCAAAGCGCATTAAACCGTAATGCTACAGTTTTAGGAATTTTAGCTGGCTGCGGAGAAACAGCCGATGATTTTCACCGTACACGTTCAAAACCCGATGCATCACCAGCAATTGAATCCGTTCGCAAAGCTTTAGACGATGCAAAAATAACCATCAATGAAATTGATTATATTAATGCACATGGAACTTCAACACCTGAAAATGAGAAAATGGAATATCTTGCATTATCAACAGTATTCGGTGATCTTTTAGAGCATATTCCAGTCTCTTCTAATAAATCAATGATTGGGCATACATTAACTGCTGCTGGTGCAATAGAAGCGGTTTTTTCGCTTTTAACCATTCAATCGGGGATACTTCCACCTACAATAAATTATGATAATCCTGACCCTGCTATCCCTTTAGATGTTGTTCCTCATCATAGCCGTAAAGCCTGTGTCAATGCGGTTTTGTCCAACTCATTTGGATTTGGTGGTCAAAATATGAGTCTTGTCATCACTGCATATAAAGGATAATCCTTTAATAATAAAATTTTATAACGCTAACCTAATAACATATTTAAAGGGGATGGTAATGCGTGCACTGCAGCTCTTCGATGATCGTCGGCTTGAAATCACTAATATTTCCCCGCCATCTTCACCTAGTCTAGGTGAAGTAACTGTGCGGATAAAAGCCGTTGCTCTTAATCATATTGATGTATGGGGATGGCGTGGCATGGCTTTTGCGAAAAGAAAAATGCCACTCATCATTGGTGCAGAAGCCTCTGGTGAGGTTATACAAATAGGAGATGGCGTTGAACATCTCCAACTTGGACAGATTGTCTCAATTTATGGTGCACAAACCTGCGGAGTATGCCAAGCTTGTCATGAAGGACGGGATAATCTTTGCAGCCATGTAAAGGGAGTCTACGGTTTTCACCTTGATGGATTTGCGTGTGAGCTTGTCAATTTGCCAGCACGTTTATTAGTTCCATCACCTCCTCAATGTGATGAATTGCAGGCAGCGGTTGCTCCAATTACTTTTGGTACCGTAGAACATATGCTTTTCGATAACGCAAAACTACAAGCAGGAGAAACAATCCTGATACAGGCTGGTGGTTCAGGTATTGGCTCTGCAGCCATTCAACTTGCAAAACACATGGGCTGTACAGTTATCACAACTGTAGGTTCAGATGAAAAAATTGCAAAAGCACACTCTCTTGGAGCAGATCATGTGATTAATTATCGTAAAGATCGTTTTGAAGGTATAGTGCGTAAATTAACCCAAAAAAAAGGTGTTGACGTTGTTTTTGAGCATGTTGGTGTAGATACATGGAACGGTTCTTTGTTATGTATGAAAAAAGGAGCACGCTTAGTGACTTGCGGTTCTACCTCTGGTGTTTCAGCACCAATAAATCTCATGCAATTATTCCAGCAACAGCTTAAGATATTCGGTTCATTTGGCTGCCGTATGGAAAATATGAAAAATGCCATGCAAAAAATGGCACAAAAAGCCGTACACCCTGTCATTGATACAATTGTTGGGCTGGATGAAATTGATACAGCTTTAAAACGAATGGAGAGTCGTGATGTTTTTGGTAAAATTATCCTTAAAGTCGATTAAATCATGATGAAGCTTTCTCTTAAAAATCTCATATATCTTATTAAAATTATAGCTAAAAAAATATCCTACTTGTTATGGGCGTATCTGCTCTTTGGTTCTTTATTTATTCTAAAATGCTTTCCTGCCAAAATGGGAGTCTCTTTTTTTTCTTGGTTGGTAAAAAAAATTGGTCCCCTTTTACATCGTCATCAAATCACACTTACAAATCTTAGAGGTGCATATCCAGAAAAAACAGAGCAAGAACTCCATGCGATTGCAATAGAAATGTGGGAAAATATAGGACGTTTCCTAGCCGAATATATTTTTCTTGATAAAATTTTTGATTTTGATCCTCATGCGGACGAGCCAGGTTTCATTGAAGTTAAAGGCGTTGAAATATTTGAGCGATTAAAAAATGAAAAAAAACCACATATTTTTTTCACCGCACATACTGGAAATTTTGAACTTCTGCCTATTTGTGCACAAAGTTTTGATCTTAATGTTACGGTATTATTTAGACCACCCAATAATCCCTATGTTGCCAAACGAGTCCTTAAAGCACGACAAACTTCTATGGGGCATCTTATTCCCTCCAAGGCCGGTGCAGCATGGGCACTAGCAGCCAAATTAGAAGAAGGTGAAAATGTTGGTATGCTCGTTGATCAAAAATTTCGCCGCGGTATCATGGGAACATTTTTTAACAGACCTCTTAAAACAAATCCCTTAATTATAAAACTTGCTCGACAATATGACTGTGATATTTATCCAGCACGTTGTATTCGTTTGCCCAATGGACGTCATCGTTTAGAATTATATGAACATATAGAACTTCCACGTGATGAAAAAAATGATATCGATATAGCTGCTTCTACGCAAAAATTAAATGATATTGTTGAATCTTGGGTCCGTGAATATCCTGGACAATGGATGTGGTTACATAGACGTTGGGACATCTAACATAAGGCTCTATTGCTTACAAAGGAAGTGCAAATGTTAGCCTCAAAAGACATCAAAGATCTCGTTGCAATTATCACTGCATTACGAAATTCTGATAGCGGTTGTATCTGGCATAAAAAACAAACTTTTGAATCCCTCATACCCTATATGCTCGAAGAAGTTTACGAAGTCATCGATGCCATTGAACGAAAAAACCGAAAGGATCTCTGTGAAGAACTTGGAGATCTCCTTTTACAAGTTATCTATCATGCTACCATTGCACAAGAAGAAGGCAGCTTTACTTTTGAAGATGTTGTTTATGCAATCACGGCAAAAATGATTCGACGCCATTCTCACGTTTTTGGAAATGCCGAGCAAAAAAAACGAGGATTTATAAAAGAGGAGTGGGAATATATAAAAAAAAGAGAACAGGTTGAACAAAAAAGTTTGTGCGAAGAAAAAAACAACAATTCCTCCACAAGCATACTCGCACAAGTAAAACAAATCCAGCCAGCAAACCAAGAAGCACTTTCTTTACAAGAAGCAGCAGCTAAAGTAGGTTTTGATTGGAAAAAAAGTGATAAAGTTTTTGAAAAAATAGAAGAAGAACTCGAAGAGCTTAAAGAAGCCATCAAAAATAAACAAAATTCAGAGATAGAAGAAGAGTTTGGAGATCTCTACTTTATTCTCCTTAATCTCGCACGCCACTTAGGGATAGATTCACAAAAAGCATTAAAAAAAACGAATATAAAATTTCGAAACCGTTTTGCCTATATTGAAGAAAAGCTATCCACTCAATCTAAAACACTCACTGACGCATCCCTGAATGAAATGGAAGCGCTTTGGAAGCAAGCTAAAAATGAACAATAAAAAATACTAGATTTCTTCTACCTCAAAGAACAAGTTCCTCTAAAATTACTGAATTATAATTCAGCTCAGCTCAATTTGTTTTATATTGATCCTGCGTAGCAGGACGAAGTTCCACCGATTCGCCACACCCACATGCTGAAACTTGATTAGGATTTTTAAAGACAAAACCAGAACGAAGCGTTGTCACTTCATAATCCATCTGCGTCCCTAATAAAAATAACACCGCATCATGTGCTACGAAAACACGGGCACCATTCACTTCAACAACATCCGCATCTATCCCCTTTTCTTTGACAAGAGTAATTGTATACTCCATCCCTGCACAACCACCTTTTTTGATACCAACAAGAATACCCTGTGCATCTTTTGCATCCATAATCGCTTTAACACGATCCACTGCTGCTTCTGTCAAATTTATTACCGAAAAACGGCTCATCATTTACTCTTTTCTTAGTTCAATAGACACTTTGAAAGTTTTTCCTCTATAGTATTTTAGAAAAAAAACAACAAAACATAAATTAAAGTATTCTGACCTTGTTTATTTGGATAAAAACGCGTACCCGTAAAATGAGATTTATGATTATACAATCCAGAACTTACAATTTTTTGTCCACATAAAACGCAAAATACCTCGTCTATAAAAACTCTAAACAAAGGAAAACGTTTCAATACCATACATTCCATCCTCTCCTTTTGAAAATCTTTATCTTTTTAGAAAAGTAACGATTAGATAAGGAAAAAATATACCTCCCGTACTCATTTGCTCCCCCCTTCTCCAATTCATACCCCTAAAGCCACCAATCTTACCCTTCACAATCTGCAAAAGTAATTAAATGCATAGATCTATTAACTATAGAGCTAAAAATTTAATGATTACAAAGAATTTTACAGATTCGTTATGTATCTTGAATTGATAACAAAATAGTGATGTCTAAAATTTTTACTTTCAAAAGCTCTAAGTGCAAGAGCATTTTAGATTTTATTCTGTTTATTTTTTCTCTTGCCTTTAAAGAAACAGTCATTTAATCGTTTTACACAAACTCGGAGCGTAGCGCAGCTTGGTAGCGCACTTGACTGGGGGTCAAGGGGTCGTGGGTTCAAATCCCGCCGCTCCGACCATTTTTTAAATGCTATAAAATAAAAAAATAAGCTTACTTAAAAAGTGGATTATCATGCATTTCAATTAGCACATACATGGATTTTTTCTTCAACGTAGAATAATGTTCAATAACATTTTATCATAAACTCGAAATAAGCGGTTTTATTAAAATAAGCTTCGTTCTGAGGAGAACACACACAAAACGCGAGACCTTTTGCCTCGCGTTTTTTATTCTTCAGAAAAATTTATAATTATTCGGTCTCATATTTTCTAAATTTTCCTACACGACAATATCACTGTTATCATTTTTTGTAATGGATAGTGACATCTGTACGGTTATTTTTTTGGGTTTTAATTCAGCTGGCATTTCCCTTTTAAGCTGAATATGAAGAAGCCCATCTCCAAGTTCTGCTCCAATAACCTTAACATGATCAGCCAAATGAAAACGCCGTTCAAAAGCACGCGAAGCAATGCCTCGATAAAGGAATTCTCGCTCTTCATCATCATTTTCAGACTTTCTGTCTCCCTTAACGATCAGCTGGTTACAATGCGTTTCAATATCAATTTCATCTTGAGAGAAACCAGCAACAGCCATAGAAATTCTATAAGAATCTTCAGTTAAACGCTCGATATTATAAGGGGGATAAGAAGAAACTTCATTTGGTTGTGTTCTAGAATCAAACCAGTTAAAAAGATGATCAAAACCTACTGTGGAACGATAAAATGGTGAAAAATCTACCTGACGCATAATATTGCCCTCCTCTAGAGCGACTATAATTTAACAATCAATTCACAAAGTTCCCAAATGGCAAACTTACTTGTGAACCTGCGGCCCCATCATGGCAACCACACTATATTATCTGGTAATTGTTTTTCTTTATTTCAACTCTTTGGAACCTAAATTGATAAAAACTATCTAAAAAGCAATATACCCCTTTTTAAATCCTTTTTCTTCATTACATAAATGTCAAAGTCCTCTCATTATCTCACGTTGCACTAAGCGGCAAATACACTGTAAAGGATTTCAATTGGAAACACCTATTTATCCCATAGACTGGGCTTCCACTCCTCCTAATATCCATCATGGTACTCTTAAAATAGCAATAGATCACGAAATTCGTTTTGCGATAACATATCCTGAGGTGGAAAAATCTAAGGGAACAATTGTTATTCTAAAAAGCTACGCAAGTACTTTAGAAAAATATTTTTTATTAATAAATGAAATTTCTAACCGCGGTTTTCATACAGCAATATTTGACTGGTTTGATCAAGAAAAAAAATCCTTCAAGATAAGAAAACAAAGCCGACATCATTGTTTTGATATAAATAGTGATATTAATGACTTATATGAATTTCTTAAAAATATTGTTTATCCTAATTGTCCGCCTCCTTACTCTATGCTCGCCTATGGTATAGGTGGATTGATGGCACTTAGCGGATTAGATCTCATTAATCATCGGTTTAATAAATTGCTCTGTGTTTCTCCCCTTTTTGCTCCATTCGGTAATAAAACGAATGGTTTTCAACATAAATTAACACAATTTCTTTCTGATATAGGTCTTGGCTTTATACCAGCGAAAGATGGGAAAAAATTAAACAAAACAAAACAAAACAATATACAATTGGGACACATGCATAAAGTGCCGTTCCATTCCATTAAGCCCCCAACATCCCAATGGATGGCATCGGTATTTAATGTGATTGATTCTGTGAAGAGAAATGTACTTCACGGAGATTTACGAATCCCAACACTCTTTATTCTTGCCAATCAAAACAATATTGCAAACAACATTGAAGTACGGCAATTATGCCAACACACACGTCTGACAGAAAGTATTACTATTAAAGGTGCTGAACTGGATACAATTATGGTTAACGAAGATTATAAAAAGCAATTTTGGGCAGCATTTGATGCATTTATTCCCGATAATGTATCTGTAAAATAACACAAAATCTTAATTCCGCCCCGCCCCATCAAAAAAGTAAATTTCTACGAGTGTTGGATCTACAAACACTTCTTAATATAACGGATTTTACTTTCCAACCACTCATATGATTCGTTTTCTAGCCTCTACAGGCAAGCCATGACCTAAATATTCACCAGGCATTCTAATAAAAACTATTATATAAATAAAAATATTTTGTATAATTAATAAAAATGAAGATAATAAATCTATCTTAATATAGCATGATACATATTTATAAATAAATCATCAAAATACTATTTTTGATATATTATTAAGTGTTAATTTAATATTATATTTAGAAAAATAATAGTTTTTATCTATTTAAGGAAAAAAACTGAAAATAAAGCGCATTTATAATATTTATTACAAATCTCTATAAAAACAAATAACTATAAAATTTCTATTTTTAGGAGAACTTTTTAAAAACAATAAATTAACATAATATTCTTCTAATTTCTCGATATAGCAAGTCCCTACAGTAACGGTTTTCATAAGTTTTTTAATGAAATTCTGATAACAATCAGCGAATTTAAAAGATAGCAATGAATCACCTTAAAAGTTCTAGAGAACCCCTTCTTTTTTCAAAATCACATATATTTTGAATTTAACCAACTCACAACGAATATGCTGTATTCTGAATAAGAATGTAAGAATTAACCATTTTGCCATTCATTTCAATTATGAGCATTTTACCGTCTTTTTTATAAATACTCTATATTGTATAATTGATGCGGCAAAACTCTGACAAATGGAGCCATTGGAACATAATCATGAAACGAATCCTGCTCGCAGAAGATGATAACGATATGCGTCGCTTTCTCGTAAAAGCCTTAGAACGTGCAGGCTACGAAGTCGCCGATTTCGATAATGGTATTAGCGCGTATGAACGTTTACAAGAAGAGCCATTTTCCCTTCTCCTGACTGATATTGTGATGCCAGAGATGGACGGAATCGAACTCGCACGACGTGCTACTGAGATTGACCCCGATTTACGAGTAATGTTCATTACAGGTTTTGCAGCGGTAGCACTCAATTCAAATAGTGATGCCCCTCCTGATGCAAAGGTTCTCTCTAAGCCATTTCACTTACGTGAACTCGTCAATGAGGTTGAAAAGATCCTTATCGCTGCTTAAAAAGTATTTTTTAAGTTATTTGCATCTGTTGAAAGAGAAAACGAAATTAGGCATTGACGTTTGTCATTCTATATGGTGTATGCAACATCAATGAATGGGCGTGTAGCTCAGCGGGAGAGCACTACGTTGACATCGTAGGGGTCACAGGTTCAATCCCTGTCACGCCCACCAT
>NZ_JBHIMK010000059.1:0-11936 GCF_042194085.1 Bartonella sp. MU70NMGDW | reverse complement strand
TGGGCGTTTAAGCAAGACACTTAATGTTTCTGAAAAGGGACGTGCCGTTTCTTTTTATAGTAAGCTTTCTTATTTGCGTAGTTTTGAAGATAAGCAATTTGTTTCTTTTAAAAATGATTTCCAGTTAGGTGATTTTGGTTCTTCTTTAGAAGCGGGGCTTGGTTTTAATGCGCGTCTTTCTTCAAAACTTTCTCTTTATGGAGATATAACTTATCAGCATAAATTTAAGAAAGTTGGTTTTTCTGGAGCGAGTTTCTCAGCTGGTTTGCGCCATCTTTTTTGACAGAGTATGGTATGTCCTTTTATAAAAAGGCAGTAGAAAATGCTGCCTTTTACTTTATTAAAATCTTCTCTTATTTTTTAGAGAGGAAGATGGGTTTTATGCGCAATTGCTTCTGGAGGATTGTGCGGCTATCTTAGCTGTGATGGTTGTTGTTGTTTTCTTAAACAGAGATGTTGATAATACCACACTCACCATTTTCGCTACCAAAGGCAAGGTTGTGCCCTGTCTGATCCCAGTTGAGCGCTGAAATGGCGCTTTTTCCATAGCCTTTTAGAAGAACTTCTTTTCCATCGTGAAAATGTGCACACAAAATCATTCCATCATTGAAGCCTATTGCTGCAATTTCTTTGCTTGGATGGCATGCAACGGTGCTGACAAGTGCATTTGCTCGTGTGCCCAGTTCTAATGGTGTTTTTCCCATGGGGCCATCTTTTGTATGAAAGGGCCAGACAATGGCTGCTGATGCACCGGATGTTGCTAACCATTTTCCCTTCGCACTCCAAGACCAGCTTTTGACTTTGCTTGGGTAGCCACTCATGCGGAGATGCTGATTATCAGTGAGACGCCAGCCATGGAGGGCGTTTTCTTGCATGGTAGAAATGACATAGCGGTTGTCTGGTGAGAAGGTGACACCAAAGTGTGCTCCTTTCCAGACCAATGTGGTGGGAGATGTTTGCGTTGATAACCAATGAAGAGTAACTCCATTGTAATGGGCAACGGCAAGTCGTAAACCTTTTGGGGCAAAAGCGAGGCCTTCTACACTGCGTTCATGTGTGAGCTCTTGTCTTTCTTTTCCAACATGCACAAATGCGAAACGTGAGGAGGAAAAAGCAAAAACTTTCCGTGGTCCAAATGCAACATTGCTTATCCATTTGCCTTCCTGTTTGCCCAGTACTTTTGTATGACCATCTACTGTTGTTTGACAGACCTTTCCGTCTTCTCCACCTGTAATGATAGCTGTGTTATCATGGGAAAAATGGCTAGAAATTATTCCTTGGTGAACTTCAATGTTTTGTGGGATTGGGTTTAAAAAAACAATGAAACCTTCGACCGAGACAAAAGCTGGTTTATTATCAATAAAACCGCAGGAAAGACAATAATTTTGTAAATTGTAATTGGTAATGCTTGGCATTTTTACTCGCTTATGCACAATTTTCAAAACCGGTTTTTAGTTTTTCGGCATCAAGGGTACGGCCAATAAAAACAAGTCGACTTTCACGTTTTTCATCTTCACCCCATGGACGTTGGTGCTGTCCTTCAAGGATCATGTGTATGCCTTGAATGACATAACGATCATCGTCTCCTTGAAATGCGATAATGCCTTTTAAACGCAAAATATCAGGACCTTGTTGTTGCGTGATCTGTTGAATCCATGGGAAAAATTTTTCTGGTTGAAGGGCACCTGTTTTTAAACTTACAGAGGTTATTGTAATATCATGAATGGTGGATTTGTGGTGATGTACATGATCATGATTACAATCGGGACCACAGACATGGTTTGCGTGCTGATGGTCAAGAAAATGGGGATCATTATCTAAAGTGCGTTGGAGATCAAAGGAACCTCGATCGAGGAGTTTATCAAGAGGGATGTTAGCGCGCTCTGTTGCGTAAATTATGGCTCTGGGATTAATTGCAAGAATGAGCGATTGCGCGTGTGCACGTTCTTCTTCGCTGACAAGATCAATTTTATTTAAGAGAACAATATCAGAGAAAGCAATTTGTTCTTCAACTTCACGACTTTTTTTCAGTTGAGAGGGCAAATGCTTTGCATCAACGACCGCGATAACACTGTCGAGAGCTGTTTTTTCATGGACCGTATCATCCATGAAAAAGGTCTGTGCTACGGGAACGGGATCTGCAAGTCCTGTCGTTTCTATAATGATCGCATCAAATCGATGAGAACGTTGCATCAGACTTTCCAGAATGCGAATAAGATCACCACGCACAGTGCAGCAAACACAGCCATTATTCATTTCATAAATTTCTTCATCTGATTCAATGATCAGGTCATTATCAATACCAATTTCACCAAATTCATTGACAATGACGGCATAACGTTTGCCATGATTTTCACTGAGAATGCGGTTGAGAAGGGTAGTTTTTCCTGCACCAAGATAGCCTGTGAGAACCGTAACGGGAAGTTTTTTGGGGTGTGTTGTTTCCATGGAGAGACCTTTTATTGTTCTTTATTGCCATGTATTTATTTTAAATCGATTGATATCATCAAGTAAACCACGAAGCCCACAAAGAACATGAGAGAAAATTGCTTCACCGGCTTGCGGTGTTGCTTTGCTTGCGTTTCCTGCTGCACCTTGCGTATTTAGATCTCGCATTGTCCACCCAAAGGCATGAGGACCATAAGCGCGTAAATACTGATAGTTGGCAATCATATCAGCTTGCTTATTATAAAAATTTTCTGCTTTCTCCATATGCACTTTTTCGGGTGCTAAATAGAGCATGAGAGAGGTTTCGATAAATCCTCCATGGATATCAAGATGCTGTTGAGACGGTGCCATTAAACCTTGCGGTAGGCCAAAACGACTCCAACTTGTTGCTACCGCAAGCATTGAAAAACGCCTCCGTAATTCGGTGATAACAATGCTCATTAAGGGTGAGTTGCCTCCATGGGCATTGAGAAGAAGAAAACGCTTTATTCCTTTGCGATAGCAGTTTTCACCAATGCTTATCCATCGCTCAATAGCATCAGAAAAGGTAAGGGTTTGTGTGCCTGTAACATCCATATGTTCTATAGAATAGCCAATCTTTTCAACCGGTAAAAGTGCTATATGAAATTGCTCTTTTGTTTGTAAAGTGAGGGCTTTTGCAAAAGCTTCAGCAATGATCCAGTCGGTTTCGAAGGGAAGGTGCTCTCCGTGATATTCGTGTGCGCCCAAAGGTAAAAGAGCGAGAAAAGGCGTGTCAGATACCATAAATTATTGCCCAAAAGAGAAGTTAACACAGAAAAAATGATCAAAAGTGCTGTCACTATTTAATCTATCTATAAGAGAAACGCAAATAGGCGTCTTTTTACATCACATATGGATGCTATAAAAATGAGAGCTTTGTCAAACAATAGTGAAGATTTTATTGAGCAAAGCCAACTCAAATTTTTTGTAATATGAGGCGAGCTTTCTAAAGATAGCTATCTTTGGTAAGATTTTCTGATGCATATTCTCATTTTTAATAAGTAAATATTCATACAGGTTAAATACTTCACATCATGTAATGAAAAATAATTTTTTCATTGTTTATTGAAAGCGCAATTTTTTCTGTAAGTTGCATATTCTTCTTTTTACTATGGAGCGAGGATAACAAAACTATTTCTATTTTTGCAATAGTACAGACTTTGGTTGCAATCAGGAGTTCTAAATTCTTAATTCAAGTATCTGTATAGTACAAAAGAATAGAAATTTTTTTGATTGATTTTACTTTGGATAGTGTCTTAACAGACTTTAGTGTTCATGAGAAAAAATGAATATAAAGGGAAAAATTCACGTAAGATGAACTTGAATCTCAGAGAGCTCGATGAGTTTATAAGATGATTCAAGAAGAAATACCGTTGGATACATGATAAACAGAACGCTATTGTGTTGCACATTGATACGCTTGTTTTAAAGAAACCTTTCTCAAGGTATCCAAGCCTATTTTGTGATACTGTTCGTGAATGGTATAATGGTAAATCCTCATAATATAAAATCTATTGCACTTCACTATCTTTACATTTTTAAATTAAAAAGGGGCTCCACCATTCACTTTTCCAGTTTTCAATACTGTGTTAACCGCGCTTGATATTTAAAATATCTCATAAGTGATATTTTCCTTTCTTCAAGTGTGTTTACACACACACATCGTTTTCTTTTGTGCTTTGAAAGCGAAGAATATTGATTAATTCAATATAAACAGCGTTAAAATTAAGAGAATCCTATAATAGTCAGCTCTCTCATTCAACATGCAAAACAATAAATTATTATTATAGATGAGTATTCTGCTATTAAAATGATCGGTTGGTAAATTTATCATTTAATATCATTTTTCTTTCAAGCATTTGATCAATTATTTATTTTGTACAAATTGCAGACAGTTATGTGAATATTGCCAAAAATTTATTTCAAAGAGAATTTTTTTATTAATACAGAGTAAATATAAATAAGGCTGTGCTCTACAATATTGAAGCAAAATATGGAATAAAATTTATGAAAATTAAGAAAGAAAATTGTTTTTCAGTATTTTGGGGGATCATCTCATTTTTTATAACTCTCTTTTTATTTAATTTTAGGTAGTTTGTTGGTGCTCTATTGTTGCTTATAATGTTTTTGTAAATCTGATAGATTTACTTATTTTATGCGTTTGTTTTGTTAGGTTTGAATGTCAATATTTTGAGTTTTTATGCTGTATGAGATAAAGGGGCTGAATTACCTTTTGAAGATGCTATGCGCTATTTTTCTTTATATATCAGTAAAAGTTGAGAATTATTTTATTAACGTCTTTTCTATTTGAAAATAGAGATCTTAATTTCTTTTTACATTTTATAAATTTTTTATAGAAAAATAATACAATATTTTAATGTTTATTTATTATGATATATTTGTTTTATATAGAGTTTTTTATTCGCTATCAATTTTATTTTCAAGTTTATTGATGATCGATATAATAAAAATCCATTAATTACTATTTCATTTGTATATTTATTTAAAATAATAGATGATAATTATCATTATAATAACGGTTTTTAATTTTATATTTCTTTAAAATTTAATTACATTTTAAATTATTTATAAAAGTTCTATTATATAAATTTTCAAATGAATTTATTTTTTTAATCTTTATTATAATAAGCAATTTGACAAATTTTTATTATTTTGAAGTAGATAAATAACAATGACAATATCTTACTGTTAAGATATTAGTTATTATATTGTAAAATGAATAAATTATTTTTATCATTTGCTGTTTTATGTCTTTACATGTAATACACAATGTGTTATATAATATAATTACATATAATTTTTGGTTTTTATATATGTGAATATTCTTTCATTTTTTCAGTGAAGAAAAGAGGAGCAAAGAAAGCTATGTTTAAAATATTTAAAAATCGTGTATGTTCATTTACTTTTACACTATTTATTCTCTTTTTTGTACAAACTATAGAGGGAAATGCAAGTTTTGTAAAAAATCAATTTCAAGAGAGAATGGCAGTTACTATTTCTACACTAGAAAAAGATGTAGCTATTAAAGCTGTGGATAGAGCTGTTATTCAAGGCGTTGAGGAACAAGATGGCATTGCTTTGGGGAAAGCTGAAAAAACTGCTGCCTTTTCAGGTGCAGCCTGTTGGGGGGGAATAGGTATTTTATCACTTCTTGCTTCTTTATGTGTTGGGGATGTATTAGGTGCTGTTATATCTCTTTGGGGAATATTCACTACACTTTAGTAAAAAGATCATCGACAAAGTCTATGATCTTTTTGTTCGCCTCATGATTTTGAAAAATAAATATTTGAAATTATTTATACTGTATTGGATAAAAAATTACTATTCTTAATACTAAATATAGTTTTATTAACATTATTAAAGTTCAAGATCCTACATTTATGTTTTTTTACAAAATAGAGTAACCTGATTTCTTACAGTTTATGTTTATTCTCTAGTAATAAGGTTAGTATACTCATTATCTTTATCAGCTTTTTAATATTGTCTATCTTCTCTCATATGAAGATTATTCATCAAAGGCATATTTTATCCTTTTTAAATTTTTTTATTTTTTATAAGAGAACAAAATAAAAAGATCCCTGTATTCATAGCTCTTATGCAATAAGAAAAATGATAAATTATTATTTCAAATTTGTTTATGTTAAATCCATCAAAAGTATTTTTTACGTATCACAAGTTGCGTTCGTGTATGGATAAAATTATTAAAAAAAGAGTAAAAATTCTTCTTATGAATCATCTCTAAGGTTCAAGGGCTGTCGTAATATTGACCAAATAAATGATGATGCTGGTTTGTATTTTTATAGAGTAAAGATAGTGATACACAATGAATCTTATGCCATATCATGGGGTGGTTTATATTGTAGCATTTACGCGCCATATTGTGAGAGGGAAGTGGTGATATGCATCGTTAAAAAATGCCTTTATTAAAACACAAACACTTGTGTTTGCGATACAAGTGCATTCTGGGTTGTTCTGTTGTGTGAGGCAAAGATACTGTTAAGTGAGGTAATTAAGGAGTGTTTATAGCTTAGCGGAAGAAGGGCAATGAAGTAAAAGGTCTTGTTTAGCACGAAGACGTGCAATCCATTGATCTTCACGAATAGCAGTATTATGTAGTGTAATGAGTTCGTTTTTTTTAATTTCAGCTGTTACTGTTGCTTTTTCTAAAAGACCACAAGGAATGGCGTGGTGAGCGCGTGCTTCTGCGATGTTCATTATCCAAGCGCGATAAGTATAAAGACCGATAAAGTCTAGCTGATCACCTGGATATAAATCTTTTTTAGCAACAGCACAGACTTCTACTACGGGATGGCTAAAAGGAGCCATATCTTTTTTGCCATAAAGCATAACGCGTGCGCAGGTGAGGGGAACTTCCATTGCTGTTAAATGATAGGGACGGTGAAAGGTGAAATAAGGCCCCTGACCAATTTTTAAATCTTCCATACGTTCGCGTAAACGTGGGTGCGCTATTTCTGCAATGACAAAGACACCTGGAGAAACACCTTGGCCTGTTGAATAATCTACAATACCATATCGCTGCAAAATGCCTCCATCTTGTTTTGGGATAAGCACTTTGTTTAGATCTTGCAGCGCCGCTTGTGGTCCATGCATTCCTGGGCAATCGGGGAGAAGTCCAGTGGCATTGGCAATTGCTGCCATTTCAACCATCGTTTTGGAACCATCAATAAATTCAACCAACATGCGCACATTCATATTACGCCGGAATGCTTCTTCTTCGTAAGCATCAGGTGTAGCATCAAAGCGCAGAGGATTATTTTTTCCTTTACCTGCTGCAACAACCTTATGTCCAAGGGCTGAAACAAATTCTATGAGTTCCATACAAGAAGTTGGTTCATCTCCGGCACCAAGTGTATAAATGAGCCCTCGTTTCTCTGCTTCATGTTTGAGATAAGCGCCAATTGTAACATCTGCTTCAACATTCATCATGACAAGATGTTTGTTATTTTCAAGCGCTTTGATACCAATTTCTGCTCCTGCTTCGGGATAGCCTGTTGCATCAACGATAATATCAATTTGTTCATGACGTAAAACAAGGTTAATATCATCTGTTGCTGCAATCAAATTTTTTTCAATGCTTTGCGTGAGAGCATAAGTATTTTCAACTTCACAGGCATGTCCATCCTCGCCATAGGCTATTGTAGCGGCATCAAAAATACGTGACGGCGTCCTAGTGGCTACTGCAGCGACTGTTATACCATCCATATGCGCGATACTTGATAATAAATCTGTGCCCATTTCACCACAACCAATCAGTCCAATACGGATGGGGGGATGCTTTTCTGCACGTTGTTTTAAATCATGCGCTAAACCTGTTAGGTTCACATTGCTTGCCATTCTTTTTTCCCATTTGAAAACTATTCTGCTAAAGAATTTTTCTCATTCATAAGGTGCATTTGTTTTTAAGACAATTAATCTTTTATTCTTGATGCTCTAATCAATGGATTTTATAAAAGCAAGAGGGGTGGTTGTTTTTATCAAGTAAAATAGGAATAGCGTTATGCAGCAAAAAATAGCAATACAAGATGTTACCAGTTTTATTGGGAAAGAAGTGGGATTATCGGGGTGGCGTCTTGTTACACAGGATATGATTAATCAGTTTGCATGCGCTACAGATGATCATCAATGGATACACGTTGATGAGGAAAAGGCTAAAAAGACACCTTTTGGAGGCACAATTGCTCATGGGTTTTTAACATTATCGCTTTTATCTACGCTCGCTTATGAGGCTCTTCCAGAGTTGGAGGGAAGCACAATGGGGATTAATTATGGTTTCGATAAAGTACGCTTCATGAGTCCTGTGAAAACAGGGGTACGGGTACGTGCGCGTTTTGTGTTAGATGATGCAGAAATTCGCCCTTCTGGTCGAGTGGTTTTCCATTATGGGGTTACGGTAGAAATTGAACAGTTAAAAAAACCAGCTCTTACGGCTCAATGGCTTATTGTGGCAGTGATGGGGGAAAAATCTTCCAATATCTAGATTAGTTTGAGTACTTTATTTTATAAAATTTTTGTACAATTCTATTAGAAGTTTCTTCAATGATAATATTGAGAATAATCTATAGGGTGATAGATATCCTGGAGCTATCATAGCGTTGATAGCCATAGTAGATTGCTATCTTTCCTAGATCGTTTTGAAGAGGAGTTTCCTAGTGAAGATAGTGCATTGCTTCACGCTTTTGTTTATAGCATTCTTTAATGGTATCACAGCTCTCACATAAAACAGAATGTTTCAAATGGAATATACTTGCGTTGCTAATTCACGGGCTTATTTTAAAGAAACATCTCTCAACGCTCGTCACACCCATTTCGCAATGGCGCCTGTGAATAGTATAACGGTAAAGCCATTGAGCATCCCTATATCTTTATGCTTGTGAAGAAGAAAACCGGTACTATCATATTATATGCTAGCACCCAATGTTAAGACAGGTCTTGGTGCTTGAGATAATTCATAAGAGGCACGCCTTCCTTTCTTGTATAGTTTTTACTCACACGGCTCTTCCCGCTTGTAACATGCAAGCGAGAGGTTTTGATTGATTCGATATGGAACAAATTTTGAATGAGAGAATCTTACGGTATTCAGAATTCTCATTCAATATGAATAACGTCATATTATCACTATAAATTCAATATGTTATCTAAGGTTGGGAAAGGTCGTGACCAATGTCTTAATTTGACATGATAATTTATCATTTTTATGTTAAGAGAGAGTCTCACATACTGTGAGATCTCTCATTTTATTCCCTTTTATGTTCAATCCGTTAAAACTATTTTCTTTCATGTTACAAACGGATGGGGAGAGATAAAAACTGTTTAAGAAAAAAGTTTCTAATCTCTTATGAGCGTTTTCGATAGGCAAGGGTTGTTGCACTTGGAAAGTGGCAAAGAGGATGATGGTACTGGTATGTGAAATTCTAAGTCTTTTAATGTTTTGTTTTATCAAGTTTTTGTACGATTTTATCAGAAGTCCATTGGGTTATAATATTGAGCATGATCAAAAGAATGATGACAATGGTCATGATGAAGGTATTATAGCGTTGATAGCCATAGCGGATTGCCATATCCCCTAAACCGCCTCCACCAAGATATCCAGCAAGTGAGGTGGCTCCTATGAGAGAAATGACCATGACTGTAAAACCTGTAATCAGGCTAGGGAGAGCTTCAGGAATAAGAACATGTCTGATAATTTGAAGACGGCTTGCGCCCATAGAGCGGATCGCTTCAATGAGACCGTTTTCAACGGTTTTAAAAGAGAGTTCCGCCATGCGTGCATAAAAAGGGATAGCTGAAATGGTCAGTATAAAAATTACAGCAGGCATTCCTATCCCTCTTCCTACAACGATACGCGTAACGGGAAGAAGATAAAATGCAAGAATAATAAAGGGAATGGCACGAATACTGTCAATGATGATGCTTAAAGGGCGATTGATGAGAGATGAGGAAAAAATCCCCCCACGTGCTGTTGTGTGAAGAAGAAGACCAAGGGGAAGTCCTATAATAAATGCCATAAAAGAAGCACTAAGTGTCATCAATATTGTATCAATAACAGCTTGGGGAAGTTCATGAGACAAAACATTAAACATAACCTAACACCTCGCAATATCGTCCTTTTTCTGTTAACCATTGAACGGCTTTTTTTAAAGCTTCTTTATCTTGAGCAGGAAGAGCAAGGAAGAGGCGCCCGATGGTTTCGCCTTGGACTGTATCAATGCCACCATGGAGAATACGTGCTCTTAAACCACTCTCATTTTCTAGAAGATGAAGAAAAGGTTGTTGGGCGATTTCGCCGGCAATATTGATTTCAATGACAGCTTCTCGCCCGATTGGTTTGAGATTTTTCGCAAATTTTTCAGGAAGTTGCGGGGTGACAAGCTTGAGCATGGCTATGGTTGTATCGTCTTGCGGTGATGTAAAGATGTCTTTCACACGTCCTTCTTCTACGATGTTCCCCTGATTAAGAACAACAACGCGATGCGCTATGGTGCGCACAACTTCCATTTCATGGGTGATGAGCACAATCGTGAGATTGAGGTGTTTATTAATATCAGCAAGGAGCTCTAGAATAGATTGTGTTGTTTCAGGGTCAAGAGCAGAGGTGGCTTCATCTGATAACAATATTTTAGGATTAGCAGCGAGCGCACGAGCAATGCCAACGCGTTGTTTTTGTCCCCCTGACAATTGTGCCGGATAACAATATTCCTTTCCATATAACCCAACCAATTCAATCAGTTCAAGGGCACGTTTGTGGCGTTGTTTTTTACTTACACCACTTAATTTAAGCGGCAATGCAATGTTATCAAGAATATTTTGCGATGAGAGAAGGTTGAAATGTTGAAAAATCATCCCAATTCGTTGACGGTAAGGCGCCCACTCTATCTCTGATAGATTTGAAATATCAACACCTTCAAAAAAAATGGACCCTGCATCAATCTTCTCTAACCCATTTAAACAGCGGATAAGTGTTGATTTTCCTGCTCCACTGCGCCCAATAACCCCAAGGATTTCACCAGCATGGATATTTAAAGAGAGATTATTAATTACCGGAACACCAGCCGTTTTGTTAAAACAACGGCTGATGTTTTTTAAGGAGATAAGAGTAGGTTTTTCCATTCACAATTACTCGGATATTTGGCACAATTACCAAGAAGTTTGGGCGGTTTTGCCAAAAATCTCTTTTATTTTTGCACGGATGAGATCGTTGTTGTAAGCGGCAACTAATTTTTTAACCCATGGCTCATCTTTTTCGCTCGTGCGTACAACGATGATATTATCATAAGGATTATTTTTTGCACTCTCCCATGCGACGACATCTTTTTCGAAGTTTAATCCGGAAACAATAGCCCAGTTTGTGTTTATAATTGCAAGATCAAAATCGTCAATAGCTCGCCCTAACATACCAGCATCGAGCTCACGAATTTGCAGGTTTTTAGGATTTTCGATAATATCAAGTGGAGATGCAAGAATATTATGAGGATCTTTTAACTTAATGAGACCTAAAGAATTGAGAAGAAGTAAGGCTCTTCCACCATTAGACGGGTCGTTCGGAATACCAACATGTGCACCATCACGTAGATCTTTTAAGTCTTTGATTTTGTGCGAATAAACACCAATTGGAGCAATAAAAGTATAGCCAACAATTGAAAGTTTATAGCCACGTTGTTTCATTTGTTCATTAAGATAAGGGGCGTGCTGAAAAGCATTCGCATCGATCTCTCCTGCGTTAACAGCGTCATTAGGCAAAGCGTAATCAGAAAAATAAACGAGTTCAATATCTAAACCGGATTTTTTAGCCTGCTCAGCAGCAGTTTTCCAAATAATCGCATCCCGCCCTTCCATAATACCAAGTTTGATTTTTGATTTGTCTGTAGCCATGACGCAAGCAGTAGATAAAAAAAGTGCAAAGAGAGAGAGGAATAATCCTATAATCT
>NZ_JBHIMK010000058.1:8386-12032 GCF_042194085.1 Bartonella sp. MU70NMGDW | reverse complement strand
AGCGCAAAAATTAGCAAACATGATTGTATCATTTTTTGCCCCCCAAACACCTACTCCTCATGAGGAAAATATACCCCATTTCAAATAATAACCCTTCAAATGCATTCATATTAAAACACCTTATAAAATAGAACTAACAATAGGTGTCTATCTATCTCGATTAGTATACAATATTTTGATTTATAGTGATAATCTAGCGTTGTTCATATTAAATTAGAATCCCGAATATCGTAAGATTCTCTCATTTCAAATCTCTCTCATGTTGAATCAATAAAAACCATTTTCTTGCACGTTGCAAAGAAGGATAGCCGTATGAATACAAAACGTTTAAGAAAGAACTAAAAACGCTTATAATGGACCGTCTCAAGAACAGAGCTGTCGAGCAATACTGAGAGAATGATGGTGCCCGCCGTGCTCTTTTATTAAGTGTAAAGATAGTGGTGCCCTATAAGTTTTATATTATTCACGAGAGCTTTACCCTTATACCATTCACAGGCACTGTTGGGAAATGTTTCTTTAAAAAATTGCCATAGTCTTCATACAAAAGTAGGATCTATTGCACCACTGTCTCCCCAGCTTATAAAAAAACAAGCTATCATTCACTTTGCCTATCATCAATTTTGAGAAAGCTCTTGCACTGAATAAAATTTATAAAAGCATTTTCTTTCTTCAATGTTTTTATCCCGATATTGCTCCTATTTATGATGTGCAAATAAATGATTTTGATTATTTCATGATGAGAGCAGCTAATGAGAAAATATGACAACTTTATTTGAAGCTCTTATTCACTATGAAAAATAATGTAATAAATCAATGTATTGTAACATCTCAATACAATTTGAAGCATATCTTACACTGATGCTCATAAAGAGTGTAGATAAAATTCATTGCACCACTGTCTATAAGTTTATGAAACTGATGCCTTTATTATTTTCCTCAGTGATCGGTCTTTAAAATTAAATGTGTGTGTCCTCTCTCCAGCATACCAAGACCACAAAGACTAGAATTTGATCCATGATATCCTCACATTGTGATGTTTCATGAGAAGCATTTTTAGTCCTTTATCGAAAGCTTTGTATCCATACATTGGTCTCGCCTATAATGTGCAAGTAAATAATTTTTTGATGTTGAATAAAGGCTTTGAAATTAAAGAATATTTCTATATTTTGGATTCTTATTCAAGTTGAAAATGATCAATTCTCTTCATAAATTAGTGGTGTTATTATCTAAAAATTATTTGATACATTGCACCACTTGTATGAAAAGTGCTTCAATGAATTCTTACTTCATTGCACTTATAGCTTTTAAAATTCAAAATCTCATCATTTTTAATCATCAGTGGTGTCTCCCACTCTTTGCTTCTTCTCAAGAAATTACCCTTCCATGGGATATGGACGATCAATCGCCTAAGCTTATTTTCCACTTCTATCATATTAATCATTCTGTTGCCCAAATCAGAATATCTACAAGCTACTACGTTACTCCGATTCCATTGAACTCAATATGTTTTGAATAAAAGCGAGAGGCAAAAGCATGCCGCCAAATAGTATAAAAGTACAGAGCATTAGGAATTGTACAAAACAATTAAGCACGTAGATAAACGAAGTTAGACAACACTACTGAATAAATAGAAGTCAACAACTTTCCTCCCAAATAGTTCTTATTCCTTAATTTTTCACATATATCATATAAACGCAATAACCTGCACTCTGTAGAAAAATATTAAAAATTTCTTCTACAACAGCTGCTTTTTAAATTCTTCTTGATTTTTAAAAATCAAAATTTCTATTTATTCAAATTTTATTTTAAACAAAGAAGCCTTAGCCGTTTTTTATAATGTTCTTGAAAAGAAATCTTGTAATTCAAAAAATAAAAAATTACACTGTGCATTCTTTAAATATATTTCTTGTTTTTTTGCTTCTTTCCTTAGTTTATTAATCTATGATTTTTACTGCTGCCTATCGTGCTTTACAACGTCTTCTGACCTCGCAATATAGTATTATGATACTGAAAGCATTGGGGATTACTTTTTTCATTCTCGCCATTTTATGGTTATGTGTGCACCAACTTTTTGTGTCTTACTTTTGGCCCTGGATTGCTCAGTTTCTTCCTGGACTCCCTAGTTGGGCGGGATGGATTGGTTTTAGCGTGCTTATCATTTTTAATCTTGGTTTGGCTCTTTTGTTGGCTTTTTTGATTGCACCAATCGCAGCTATGATTGGTGGTTTTTTCATTGACTCTGTTGCTGAAATCATTGAAAAAGAGGATTACCCAAACGAGCCTATTGGACAAGCTTTGCCGTTTCAGCGTTCTCTTATCATTTCCTTTAAATTTGTTATTTTAAGCCTTCTTGGTAATGGAATTGCTTTTATTTTATTCTTCATACCAGGTATTAATTTAATCGCTTTTTATGTTATTAATGGTTATTTGCTTGGTCATGAATATTTCTTGTTTGCTGCTTATCGTTTTCGAACAGAGCAAGATGCACGTGCTTTTTTACATACTCATTATACAACGGTTTTTGGTGCAGGATTATTGATAGCGCTTTTTGTTTCGATTCCAATTCTTAATTTATCAACACCGCTTTTTGCAGCCGCCTTTATGACATATTTACACAAAATGCTTTCCCAAAAGACCATGGCACGCATTACACAAAAATAATGTTACTTGACTTTAAGGCTAATAAAACTTGCCAGCCAAAGAAAGCATAATATTAAAATCTTATGCTTTATCTTTTATTAAAGCAATATATTGATTTATAAAGATAATTTATCGTTTCATAACATGAGTGAAAAACCTAAATATCATGAGGCTTTCTCATTTTAATCCTATCCATATTGGATCAATTGAAATCGTTTGTTAATATGTCATAAACGAAGGTGGTGTGTGGATAAAAGTACTTTCAAAAAGGCCTGAAATATCTTTTATAAATCTTTCAATGCAAACATTTTCGTCACATTAAAAACTGGAAAAGAGTATGATGGTATCGATTTGTACCTTCTATTTCAGTAAAAATGAAGAGCATAATGTATTTTATACCATTCATGGAGAGTGTACACTCTTCTGAGCACCGTCATAAGAGAGTTTTGGGGATTATTGAAAAATGTCTGTGTAAAACAAGCACATGAATGAGTAATATAATAGCATTTTTGAGGGTATTCTATTTTAATTGTGAAAAGCGCGCGCTTTAAAAAAACCTTTTGAAAAAAATCTTGCTCTGATGTTAGCGTTTCGCTAATATGGTGTTATCATATACATTATCTTAAATGGATTATTTTAGCCTTGTTAACGCCTTATATTATAAGGTTTCTTTTCTTCAAAACTGTTGATACGAATGATTAATTGGATATTCATTTTTATTGAAAAATAAGGGGGTTGTTAACCATCGCAAGGAGTGAATTTTAATACCAAAGTAAAAAAATAAAAACATGTAAGTTCTTAAACTTATGAGAAATTTGTTATAGGGAATACTCTTCATAGATATGATTGTTATGATATTGGAAAATTAAAAAATTAAAAAACAAGCTATACGTACACTGATAAAAGTATTAAATAGGCTTCTTTGTTACACCGGTAAAGCAAATGTGACTGCTTAGGTTCATATTCTTTCAAATTATGCGAAAGATGTGTAATATTTAAAGGAAGG
>NZ_JBHIMK010000058.1:0-8286 GCF_042194085.1 Bartonella sp. MU70NMGDW | reverse complement strand
ACCGGTAAAGCAAATGTGACTGCTTAGGTTCATATTCTTTCAAATTATGCGAAAGATGTGTAATATTTAAAGGAAGGTTATAAAGATGAACTGGATTACAAATTATGTTCGTCCTAAAATTAATTCTATATTGGGGCGCCGTGAAATTCCAGAAAATCTATGGATTAAAGATCCTACCAGTGGTGAAATGATCTTCCATAAAGATCTGGAAGCTAATCAATTTGTCGCTCCCAATTCTGGCCATCATATGCGTATCAGCGCTAAAAATCGTCTCATGCATTTTTTTGATGATGGTGTTTATACAGCTCTTGAAAATCCAAAGGTTGTAACAGATCCCTTAAAATTTCGTGACGAAAAACGCTATATTGACCGGTTAAAAGATTATCGTTCTAAACTTGGTGTTGATGATAATATTTTAAGTGCACGTGGTACGATTGAAGGCTTACCAATTATTGCAACTGTTCAAGATTTCGCCTTTATGGGTGGATCACTCGGTATGGCTTCAGGAGAAGCTATTATTAAAGCTTTTGATACTGCCATTGCCGAAAGGCGCCCGTTAGTTCTTTTTTCTGCTTCTGGTGGCGCACGCATGCAAGAAGGAACGCTCTCGTTGATGCAAATGCCTCGTACAACTGTAGCGATTGAAATGTTGAAAGAAGCAAAACTTCCCTATATTGTTGTGCTGACTAATCCAACCACCGGTGGTGTTACTGCTTCTTACGCCATGCTTGGTGATATTCACATTGCCGAACCTGGCGCTATGATTGGTTTTGCTGGTCCACGTGTGATTCAACAAACTATACGTGAAACCCTACCAGAAGGCTTTCAAAGTAGTGAATATCTGCTCGAACATGGTATGATTGATATGGTTGTATCGCGTTTAGAAATGAAAACAACAATTGCGCGTCTTTTACGCTTGATGATGAAACGCCCTGCTGTTTTTAACCCTTCCGATCCATCCCCAACAGACTTTCAAACATCGCTTTCTAGGACAAAAGCAGCTTAAGTTTATGCAACAAAGCCAAATACAAAGGGTGGTGGATGATTTACTAAAAAATTATCCGAAAAAATTTGATCTTTCTTTAGAGCGTATTATTCACCTTTTAGAGCGTCTTGGTAATCCGCATTTAAAACTTGCCCCTATTATTCACATCGCTGGAACAAATGGCAAAGGATCTGCCTCAGCAATTTGCCGTGCTCTTTTAGAAAGTGCAGGATACTGCGTTCATGTCTATAGCTCACCTCATCTCGTCAACTGGAATGAACGCTGCCGGTTAGGTCAAAAAGGAGGTGGTCAACTTGTTACAGAAAACCAATTGGCTGAGATAATCCGTGAAATTATAAAAGTAAATCGTCAAGAGCCGATTACTATTTTTGAAATTTTTACAGCCGCTGCCTTTATGCTGTTTAGTATACATCCAGCTGATGTTGTCATTTTAGAAGTTGGTTTGGGAGGACGTTTTGATGCTACCAATGTCGTTAACAAACCAGCTGTATCGCTTATTATGCCCATTGATTATGATCATGAAACCTTTCTTGGAAATACAATTGCTCAAATCGCTTTTCAAAAAGGAGGGATTATCAAACCAAATGTTCCAGTAGTCATCGGGAAGCAAAATTATGAAGAAACTCTTGCTACTTTAATACCCCTTGCCGATAAAAATAAAGCACCTTATTCTCTATTTGATCAAGATTATCAAAGTTATAAAGAACATGGACGTATGGTTTTTCAAAACAATCAAGGTCTCATGGATCTTTCACTTCCTAACCTTATTGGAGACCACCAAGTTGCCAATGCTGGCGCATCTCTTGAAGCAGTTTGTCAAGCGGGTTTTCAACTTTCAGAACAAACCATAAATGACGCTTTGAAAAATATCTATTGGCCCGCACGGATGCAACATCTTATCCAAGGACATTTGGTTGATCAACTGTCTCCTAATATTGATTTATGGTTAGACGGTGGTCACAATCCTGCTGCTGGAAAAGTTATTGCGGCAGAACTTACACAATGGAGAAAAAAAACAGATCGTCCCATTATTATGATTGCTGGTATGCTCAATACCAAAGATGCTGTTGGTTATTTTCGTTCCTTAGCGAACCTTGTCGATAAAATATATACGATACCGCTGATTAACAATAATGCCGGTATCTCTCCAATAAAATTAGCTGAATCAGCGCAAAAAGCAGGAATCTTTGCTACTCCACAGGCGCATCTACAAGATGCTTTGCATAAGATTAGAGCCGAATATAAAGAGGCAATTGTCCTTATTAGTGGTTCCCTTTATCTTGCGGGCGATATTTTGCGTGACAATAAAACACCTCCGTGCTAAAAATCGATTATTTTAAAAGCGTTGAAAGATAGACTTTTTAATCATGCAACTTGATTGTGCACTTTATCAACATCCTAAACTTGTTACTGTTTTTGGCGGATCTGGTTTTGTAGGACGACATGTCGTTGAAACTTTGACTAAGCGGGGATATCGCGTTCGTATCGCTGTTCGTTGTCCACAAAAAGCTTATTACATGCTCCAAATAGGAGAAGTAGGACAAACCCAAATGCTTAAAACGGATATCAAGCATCGTGCTTCTGTTGCACGCGCGTTGCTTGGAGCTGATGCGGCAGTGTTTTTACCTGGTAGCTTAAAACAAGCAAATCAATCGAATTTTAAAAACACACAAATTGATGGTGCTTACAATGTTGCTGAATTAACAGCACAAGCTGCTATTCCACTCATCTATATGTCAGCACTTGTGGCTAACGAGAATGCTTCATGTCTTTATGCACGTGTTAAGTTTATGGGTGAACAAATCGTTCATAACAAGCATCCTCAAGCAATTATTATCCGTCCATCCGTTATCTTTGGACCAGAGGATTGTTTCTTTAACACCTTAGCAGATTTGTCACGTTTTTTACCAATTATGCCTCTTTTTGGGGGTGGGCAAAACAAATTGCAACCCGTGTATGTTGGTGACGTTGCTGAGTTTAT
The DNA here is from genome assembly GCF_042194085.1 of Bartonella sp. MU70NMGDW. NCBI lineage: Bacteria > Pseudomonadati > Pseudomonadota > Alphaproteobacteria > Hyphomicrobiales > Bartonellaceae > Bartonella > Bartonella sp. MU70NMGDW. The sequence goes on along the minus strand of NZ_JBHIMK010000058.1, from coordinate 5,299 downwards.
CGCGCGCACTTTAGATGGACAGGTTGCTTGGGGAAAAAATTATGATCTTGGTGGTCCCCAGATTATCACCTTTCAAAATACTCTTGAAAATATACTCAAAATTATTCACCGTAAAAAAACAATCCTATCCATGCCCCTTTCTGCTGGTCTATTGATTGGAGGAATTTTGGGAACTATCGGTAAATTGCCTTTTGTACCAACACTCGTAACAGCCAATCAGATACGTTTTTTGCAAATGGATAACATTGTTTCTAAAGAGGCTATAGAGAATGGATATACTCTAGAAGGTGTGGGAATTACTCCCAGAGCAATGGCTGCATTCTTGCCAAGTTATCTTTGGCGATTTCGTCCACATGGTCAATTTTCGCAAAACTTATTCGTCTAGAATAAATTTTTTCAAAACTGAGTTAATTATTTGATTTATAATTTATAGCTCGTTGTTAGCGATTCTGAAATCAGAATGCTCAATAGAGTAATGTTTTTGCGTTTTAAATGCTCTATTCAGTATCACAAAAAATGTTTAATCGTATACCTATAGTATTTTGATAAAAATCGTTGAAAACAAGAGAAAAGCACTTCTTATAAACTGTCTTTATCCAAGAGCAGATGCAACATTGGAATCCTAAAGAACCGATTCTGAATTGCCTATTCATAAATATGATAACCTATGACTTTGCATTATATTATTTTGGTAGAAAGCTTAATAATGAGATTAAAGTAGGGTAATACTTCCTTTTTCAACAACCGCATAAGCGCGTAGAATATAAGTATTCTACTTTCGATATTATCCCATAAAAAATCGATATAAAAACTGTGAAGCAATGCACAATTTTTATTATTTAAAAGGTATTCTCTCTGGAGATTTTTAAAAGCTTTAAAGTTACGTGAAAAGGATAGAGTTTTGTTTATATAATAAGACTTATCATGAAGATCTCTTATTCTTTCAGTAACATCATTACTCAGATTCATAAATGCATATTTGTTGCACAAATTTATGGAGATTTTAAAAGAGCTTTTTCACATAAGGAAGTCCTCTTCTTGTCTTGCATTTTTTTTTAATTTCTCCTACCGTCTTGGAAAAACTTATTTTAAAGGAATAAAGAATGGCAGCTCAAGATTTTGTTGTCAAAGATATTGCACTTGCCGCTTATGGTCGTAAAGAACTTGATATTGCTGAAACTGAAATGCCTGGTTTGATGGCTTGTCGCAAGGAGTTTTCCTCTAATCAACCTTTGCGTGGAGCGCGTATTTCTGGCTCATTGCACATGACAATTCAAACAGCTGTTTTAATTGAAACATTAAAAGCAATTGGCGCCGATATACGGTGGAGCTCTAGCAATATTTTTTCTACGCAAGACCATGCAGCAGCAGCTATCGCCGCAACTGGTATTCCTGTATTCGCCGTTAAGGGTGAAACATTGGAAGAATATTGGACTTATATAGATGCAATTTTCCAATGGCCAGATGGTAATCCTTCCAATCTTATTTTAGATGATGGCGCTGATGCCACAAACTATATTTTAATGGGAAGTCGTGCAGAACAAAATAAAGATATCCTATCGCATCCCAAAACAGAAGAAGAAGAAATTTTTTTCAAACAAATACAAAAGCGTATGGATGCAACGCCAGGATTTTTTACACGACAGCGCGCAGCAATTAAAGGTGTAAGCGAAGAAACCACAACAGGTGTAAACCGTCTTTATCAGTTACAAAAAGAAGGGCTTTTGCCTTTTCCTGCTATTAATGTCAATGATAGCGTCACTAAATCAAAGTTTGATAATAAATATGGATGTAAAGAATCATTGGTCGATGGTATTCGACGTGGAACAGACGTGATGATCGCTGGTAAAACTGCCATTGTCTGTGGTTATGGTGACGTAGGAAAAGGTTCAGCAGCATCTCTTTCTGGTGCTGGGGCTCGTGTTAAAGTAACAGAAATTGATCCTATTTGCGCTCTTCAAGCAGCTATGGATGGCTATGAAGTTGTTAATTTGGATGATGCTGCTTCCAGTGCTGATATTATCATCACGACAACAGGCAATAAAGATGTTGTTCGTTTAGACCATATGCGACAAGTAAAGGATATGTGTATTCTTGGCAATATTGGTCATTTTGATAACGAAATCCAAGTCGCAGCCCTTAGAAATTTGCCATGGACAAATATTAAACCACAAGTTGATATGATCACCTTTCCCGATGGAAAACGCATCATTTTGCTCTCTGAAGGGCGTTTGTTAAACCTCGGGAATGCGACTGGGCATCCCTCTTTTGTCATGTCGGCCTCGTTTACTAATCAAGTTTTAGCGCAAATTGAACTTTTTACCCGTACAGAACACTATACAAATGAAGTCACTGTTTTGCCTAAACATCTTGATGAAAAAGTTGCACGTCTACATCTTGATCGGTTAGGAATAAAATTAAGTGTTTTATCAGAAGAACAAGCCGCTTATATTGGAGTCACACCACAAGGACCTTATAAACCAAACCATTACCGTTACTAAACATTTCCTTGGGTTAAAAAAGGGTAAGATGTCGTGCGCAGCTTTGGTGACTATAACCCCAAAGAAAAAGCTCAAAAAATGATTCGAATCTATGCGTATATATTTTGCCTTTTTTTCTTTTTTTCTCCAACATGCGCTGTTGCTCAGTCATTGGAAGGTTATTTACCATTTTTCTTCACTTTACTAGATGGTCCATGGCTGCTTTTAGCGCTGTGTGGAGGAATTTCTTTTGCTTCACTTCTCACGTGTCTAGCTGTTATTATGTGTGCAAAAAAAACTGCACAGAAGCCATTGAAGATAATTCAGGCAAATTTTTCTGAAAAACTTAAATATTATGAATGGCTTCTGGAAGAAACCGAGCAATTCCTTCTTATTTGGGAAAATCCAACAACCTTACCCCGTGTCGTTGGTGCCCTTTCTGCATTGCAAAAAATAGGAATCGATCAGAAAGATTTTCAGCGTTTTGAGCTCTGGGTTGAAGAAAATTCTCTGCGAGAACTTGATTATGCATTGACACAACTACGTTGTAAATGTCACTCTTTTGATCTTTCTATCACCACCACAAACAATGTACTGCTACAAGTTACAGGCGTCATCGCAGGAACAGTCGCTATTGCTCGTTTTCAAGATATCTCAAAACAACAGAGTGAAAATGCTCGTTTACAGAAAGATATCGCCCGCCTTCTTACTGAACTGAGAATGCAGCGTAATCTTCTTGATCTTATTCAAGAGCCCGTATGGATAAAAGATTGTGAAGGAAAAGTTTGTTTTATCAATCGCGCCTTTAGAGAAATGACAGACTTTCGTGAAGGCAGTGATGAAGTGGGTGATCTTTTCAATGAAAATACACAACGCAAAACAGATGAAATAGAAACAATTTTTCAAGAACATGTTCACACAGTTATTGATGGAGAACGACATCGTTTTCATCTCACACGTATTACAACAGCCGAAGGGATGGCAGCTTTTGCGCGTGATGACAGCGCATATGAAAATCTTGCTCATGAATTACGTTATGTTCTTCAAAGCCATTGTGAAACACTTGACCAAATTTCAACAGCTGTAGCTATTTTTGATACAAACCAAAAATTAAAATTCTGTAATCATGCTTTTAAAGTTTTATGGCCGTTGGAGATTTCCTTTTTAGAAAGTGAACCAAGCCATACATTATTTCTTGAACGTCTACGTGAAAAAGGGCTCATTGCTGAACACCCCGATTGGCGCGCATGGAAAGAAGAACTTTTTAAAGCCTATCGACAAACAGAATCGAACCAACAAATTTGGAATCTTCCAGATGGGCGTACGGTGCGTGTTATCTCGAACCCTCATCCACAAGGAGGTGTCACTTGGCTTTACGAAAACCTTACAGAAAAAATTGATCTTGAACGCCGTTATAATACACTTATTAAAATACAAGGTGAAACACTTGATAAACTTTCCGAAGGCGTGGTTGTTTTTGGTACTGATGGACGCCTTCGTTTATCGAATCCTGCCTTGTCGAAATTGTGGTCGCTTCCTTATAATTTACTGGTAGAAGGGACCCATATTACACAGTTACAAAGCCATTGTTCAGCCTTAACCTTAGGACAAGAATGGGATCAATTTACCAAATTCATTACCGGTTTTGCTGAAAAACGTGAAACATATTCAGGTCGTATAGATCTTAAAAATGATATGATTATTGACTATACTCTGGTTCCTCTTCCCGATGGACAAACAATGCTTACTTTTGTGAATGTTACAGACACTGTCCATGTTGCGCGTGCTCTTCAAGAAAGAAATGAAGCATTAGAAAGTGCTGATCGTTTGCGTAATGAATTTGTCCAACATGTTTCCTATGAATTGCGTACACCTCTCACCAATATTATTGGATTTTCGGATATTTTACGTGATCAAATTTTCGGCTCTATCAATAAACGTCAACAAGAATATCTTGGGCATATTCATTCAGAATCAGGAACTCTTTTAAATATTGTTAACGATATTCTTGATCTTGCTACCCTTGATGCAGGCATTATGGAGTTGGACATAAAATCGGTTAATATTGCAGATGCTATGATACAAGCAGTAGCACGTATAGAAGATCGCCTTAATGGACGCCATATTACGCTTTTACAACAAATTTCTCCTTCCTTAAATTCCATTTCTGCTGACGAAAAACGCTTGCATCAAATTTTTGTGAATGTGCTGAGTAATGCTATTAATTTTGCAACGGAGGCGAGCACTATTGAATTTTGCGTTGATGAACAAAATGATAATATTGTCTTTAGCGTTCACAATGAAGGCTCTGATATTCCAAAAGACGTCCTTGATCGTATTTTTAAACGTTTTTCTTCTCATTCACACCATGGCGGGCGTGCAGGAGCGGGTCTTGGCCTTTCCCTTGTGAAGAGTTTCGTTGAACTACACGGTGGACATGTTGAGATTCTTACCGGTTCTGGAAAAGGAACAACAGTTAAATGTTTTTTCCCACTTCCCAAAGGAGATAAGATTTTTTAATTTCAATCTTTATTATAACAAAAATTTTTCATCCATTTCATGGAACCCTTAATGAACTTTAGTTTTTTTCTTGAAAATGAAGAGGCAACAAAGCTTTTTGCACAACATTTAACCCTTTCTTTAAAGCCGGGGGATCTTGTAACGCTGCAAGGAGATCTTGGGACTGGAAAATCAACTATTGCACGTACAATCATCCAAACACTTGCGAACGATAATACTATGGATGTTCCAAGCCCTACTTTTACTCTTGTGCAAAGCTATCAACTTCCACAGTTTGAAATTATTCATGCTGATCTTTA
>NZ_JBHIMK010000578.1:0-504 GCF_042194085.1 Bartonella sp. MU70NMGDW | reverse complement strand
GTCCCGTAGCTCAGCTGGATAGAGCAACGGCCTTCTAAGCCGTGGGTCACAGGTTCGAATCCTGTCGGGATCACCATCCGGTTTTTACCCATGTATAATGTATTTATTCTTTGTAATCTTTTTTAAAGTTCGGGAATAGGATTTTCCAACATACTTTTACAAAGCTCATCTGTTTCCTCCAATGTTCTCTAATAATTTTTTGAATTCTTTGAAATGCACTGTTTTAAATGGAAGAAGACATTCTCTATCACCTCCATGAGACAAGCAAAATTAATAATCCATTTTCTAAAGAATTTCGCGCGTCTCAGAGTATGTGTAGAGTCGAATATTTGGTTTTTGTGTAAAAATATTTACTAATGCATCCATAAGGCGTGCAAAATCAATGATAAGCAAAAAGAGGATGAATGCTATCCACTTCATCAAGCGAGACATCACTTTTACACTTTTGTAGGTCATGATGATTTCTTGAAGTATTTCTTTTTCTGCTTCTGTAAGCTCTGTATC
>NZ_JBHIMK010000577.1:0-505 GCF_042194085.1 Bartonella sp. MU70NMGDW | reverse complement strand
TGTATGCTTTTGAGAACTTTTGCCATACTCACAAAATCATCTTCAACAAAATTCCCAGAGCTGTAACACTTCTTCTTCACTAGATAAGGCGGGTCTAGGTAAAACAAACTGTCGGGTGCATCAAATAGCTCGATAACCCGTTCCCACGACAAATTTAAGATTGTCGTATCAAGAAGCTTCTGTCTAACACGTCTCATCCTTGATAACAGCTTTTCGGGATTAAATAATGTAGGCTTTTTCCTTCCAAAGCCAAAAGAGACATACTCTTTTTTCCCATACATCACACAACGTTGGAGAAACAAAAAGCGAGCGGCTCTTTCAACTTTGGAAAGGCTCTCTGGTTCAATCGCCGCAAGTTCAAAAAACAACTGTCTTGAACAAACAAACCATTCTAGTCGTTTGGCTAGATCATCAAAATGGTTTTGAACGCATTGAAACAGATTCGTGATCTCTCCATTCAAATCATTAATCACGGAATATTTCACTGATCTTTTGTTTAGGAAAA
>NZ_JBHIMK010000576.1:0-510 GCF_042194085.1 Bartonella sp. MU70NMGDW | reverse complement strand
AAAGTGCTCTGCTTTTAAAAAATCAGAAACGCTATCAAGAGCATTATTATTGATAATGATAGCACCCAGCAAAGCTTTCTCTGCTTCAATATTATGGGGAAATTGACGAAAAGAAGAAGCAAAGTTATCTCTTGGATTTTCTGTTTTTAGCATGTTCAGTGTTCTCATTGCTTTCTTTTCCCTTGTTTGGTGCTTCAAGTGTAATTTCTGTGATGTATCCGCTTTGTTTTTCATAGCAGTGGGTGACAGTGGAAGCTTTCCATGGACCATTGATTTCGCCTCGAAACCCTTGCAATAAAAGAGGTTGATCCGCCATGATTTCAGGACGCCCCTCAAGGGTCAAGGAGCCACTGCCCACAGCACGACACAACCTGTCCGACTCGGAAGCAGCAGCAGCCCGTGCTTCCTCCTCACAAGTGTAACAAGTGCGAAGACGCCGCACGGGACCGCTAACCCCTGTCTGATGCTTAATGTGGCATTGCTGCCCTTTTGAGCGATCAAAATAAGAAG
>NZ_JBHIMK010000575.1:0-516 GCF_042194085.1 Bartonella sp. MU70NMGDW | reverse complement strand
TAACAAACCTTTGGTTCTTAGGGTCAAGGCAACCCCTACGGGGCGCCTAACGGCGACCTTGACCCAGAACCAATACGGTTTGTTTTTACGTTCCCGCACGGCTCCGAAATCATGATGTTTTAGGGAGTTTCTTAGGGTGCTAAAATCGATAAAATACAGATTTTCCGATATGGGTTTTGCGCTCCAAAATTACGTTTTTTTTAAAACGTATAATTGCGCCTTCAAAAGAATTTTAAAAAATACTTTTTTCAGGAGCGCATAAAATGCGCATTTGGGAATTTAAAATATTCTATAAAGCTCTGTGAGAGGTTTTTGGTTTCAAATGGTAGAATTGTCGTTTTTTTTTCATAAAACGCATTCTAGGGTCCAATTTAGCGCCAACAGAGACGTTTTCCAGCCAATCATGATTTCGGAGCCGCGTGAGAAGGGTAAAACAAACCGTATTGGTTCTGGGTCAAGGTCGCCGTTAGGCGCCCCGTAGGGGTTGCCTTGACCCTAAGAACCAAAGGTTTGTTA
>NZ_JBHIMK010000574.1:0-518 GCF_042194085.1 Bartonella sp. MU70NMGDW | reverse complement strand
GACATCACTTTTACACTTTTGTAGGTCATGATGATTTCTTGAAGTATTTCTTTTTCTGCTTCTGTAAGCTCTGTATCGTCTTGTGTTTTTTTTCTAGCCATGTTTCCACCCACACACGCGTTCACCTAGATTATTGTGCTTTAAGATCTCTCTTGCTAAGTTTGAACTGATGGCGTTCAGATCTTGCTTATCTAAATAAATTGGCAACCAGCCAACACAAGAAGAAGCATATTTATTTGTCGCGCAACCAGTCAGAGAGAGCAACGCGCACATCAGCATCACTTTTTTGATTAACTTCACTTTCCACCTCCAGACGTGTTGTGGCTGCTTTTAAAGCTTTTTCTGTTTGCTTTTGTTGCTCTGCTTTTTTTCCAAGAGTAAAAGCTCTTGCTAATGCAATAAAAAAAGCGGCTAAAGCCGCGCCTGTTATCATCAGATTTCTTTTCATCCATAAGATCATAGACGATGCTCCTGAAAGCGTTTAGCAACAAAGAAAATACCAGCACATGCGGCTAAAA
>NZ_JBHIMK010000573.1:0-522 GCF_042194085.1 Bartonella sp. MU70NMGDW | reverse complement strand
GGAAAACTTTCTATCTTTGGTGGTGTAGGATTTAATAAATACCACCCCTCATGCTCTTTTATTAAAACACCATTATTGTACACCATTTCATAAATGCCATCTGTTTGAAATTCTCCACCTTCTAATGGTATAACCCCCGCATCAGTTGCTTTATAGATAAGCTTTTCTCCTATATTATTAACAGTTATTTTTGTCGAGCCAATATTTACACCACAAGCTTTAAAACGTATGATGATATCATTGTTGTATTTTTTTATAGGCGAAACTGTCTTTAAGGTAATTAATGTTGTTTTATCTTCCACATTTACTGTAAAGCTTGAATTAATAGATCCACCATTATCTGCAAGATATTCACGCACGCGCTGCATCATCGCCCGTGCACTATCATTAACAGAACTAGGCGGCTGACCTTCTGCCCAATTAATGATACTATCTGAATAAGCATTTTCATCAGCCTTTAGAGACCAATCGTAAATATTAGACATTATAAATCCCCCATTATTTTCATAGTTTTTCTAACAA
>NZ_JBHIMK010000572.1:0-522 GCF_042194085.1 Bartonella sp. MU70NMGDW | reverse complement strand
GTCTACGGTTTGTTGGATCATAGAGCTGTTTTCTAGAGCCGTTTTAGCTCCTATCTTTGCTGTACTAGAAACCACGTGGATGGCTTGGAGGGTCATCAGCAATGTTATGAGAGCCCAAGTGAGAAAGCCATGAACCGTTCCCGACGATTCAGCAAAACGTCCAGCTACAAAGCCTCCCAAGGCTAGGCTAATCAGTGTAACGATAACAGAACCCACGCCAAAGGAGAGGAAAGAGCCTTCAAATGGGGTTGAAGAGGTGAAATCCATTTGGCTTAAGCCTAAAGCGGCTACCAGAAAAGAGAGGCAGATTGAGGTGGCAAGGGCGCTCACCAGTCCAGCAAAGATTGCGGACCATGAAATGGGTGTGTGAAAGAATGAATACTTTTCTTCTAGAGATGTTTCTCCTAGAAAATTCGTATCGAATGGTGTGTCTTCAGGAATGCGAGTTTCCATGTTTTATCTCCTTGAATATGCTGGAGATACAATGTCTTTTTGCCAATTATGTTCCAAAAGTGGTAAATA
>NZ_JBHIMK010000571.1:0-530 GCF_042194085.1 Bartonella sp. MU70NMGDW | reverse complement strand
ACAACAGGTTATACTTTAGAACAGTTAGATGAGATTTCACTCAATCTTGAGGCATTGCCGGCTTCTTTAGACAGCCCCCGTTGGCAAAGTGGCGCTCCAATGCTTGGTGCTTTTGATGAAAACAATCGGCTTGTTATGTTTACAGGAGCCCCGATGGAGGCAACGGTTGTTTCGCAAGAGATGGGAGCGCCGGATGGAAGTTTTAACTTTATCACGAAAATGTTTGCCGAAGTTGATACGACACAAGGTCTTTTAAGCATAGGAGAGCGTCGGCTTCGCAATAATCAGACACCGATCACATGGCATAAGGAAAGGGTGTGTTCGTATGTCACGGGCGCTTATCACGGTCGTTCGCGCAATCGTTATCACCGCTTTAAATTGCGCATTCCTGAAGGCATTCATTGGAACCATATTACGGGATTTAATGTGGATTTACGTCCTTTTGGTAGAGGGTAATGGCAAAAGTCTTTTTGACCAGTTCTTGGGATATAGAGCGTATAGCCCCTTATCTTGAAGAAATCATTGCATCT
>NZ_JBHIMK010000570.1:0-530 GCF_042194085.1 Bartonella sp. MU70NMGDW | reverse complement strand
GAAACGGTTGCTTTTGTTGGGGCTTCCGGAGCAGGAAAAAGCACCATTTTTTCTTTGATCCTTCGTTTTTATGACCCGATAAGTGGAACAATTCGGTTAGATGACATGGAAATTAATCGCCTTTCTTTACAAGATTTACGCAGCGCAATTTCCTATGTTCCACAGGATGTCGCCATTTTTGATGGAACATTGCGTGATAATATTATTTTTGGAACTGAAAATACCCATGAAGAGGAAATCCTTGCTGCCGCTAAAGCGGCTAATGCACTTGAATTTATTCAAGCTTTACCAGATGGCTTGGATACGCAAGTAGGAGAACGTGGTACCATGCTTTCTGGGGGGCAAAAACAACGCATTGGTATTGCACGGGCAATTCTAAGAAATGCACCCCTGTTGCTTCTTGATGAAGCAACATCTGCTTTAGATGCAAACAGTGAAAAGTTGGTGCAAGATGCCTTAGAAGGATTGATGCAAAATCGTACAACCTTGGTAATTGCACATCGTTTGGCAACAATTTTAAAAGCTGATCG
>NZ_JBHIMK010000057.1:307-12232 GCF_042194085.1 Bartonella sp. MU70NMGDW | reverse complement strand
AAAGATAGCAAAAGCAATAGTAAGCTTACATCTCTTTTAGATGGTGCCATTAAGGATGGTTCCACGGATGCCGTAACAGGTAACCAGCTTCATAAATTGGGCGGTGAGGTTGCGAAATCTTTAGGTGGTGGTGCTCAGTATGAGAATGGCCAATGGAGTAAACCTAAATTTACGGTTAAGATAATAAAATCTGATGGTAGTGAGAGTGAGGAGAGCTATACAGATGTGGCTTCAGCGTTTGCTGGTGTAGGAACTTCTTTCACGGATCTTCATAAAGAGATTACCAATGAAATTACCAATGAGATTACCACTGCTCAAGCTGACGCGTTGTTGTGGGATAAGGATAAAGGTGCGTTTGTAGCAACGCATGGAGAGAAAGATAGCAAAAGCAATAGTAAGCTTACATCTCTTTTAGATGGTGCCATTAAGGATGGTTCCACGGATGCCGTAACGGGTAATCAGCTCCATAAATTGGGCGATCATGTAGCAACATATTTTGGTGGTGGTTCGGCATTCAAGGAGGGTGTTTTTACAGCTCCGACTTATAACATCTCTAATGTTTCTAAAGATGGTAAGGTAGTAAGTAATTCGTATAACGATGTTGGCAGCGCCTTTGCGGGTCTTGATACGAGTGTCCAGAATGTGAACACTCATTTGTCTAATGAGGTCAAAAAGTTTGATGAAAAACTAAGTAATATCACGGAATCGGTTCAAGGTGATGCGCTGTTGTGGCATGAAAGTGAAAAGGCCTTTGTAGCTTTGCATGGAGACAAAGACGGTGAGAAGACAAACAGCAAGATAAAGTCGCTTTCAAATGGGGATATAACTAAAGACTCAAGTGATGCAGTAGCGGGTAATCAGCTATATGCTTTAGGTAACAGTGTTGCGCAGTCTTTAGGTGGTGATGCTAAGTATGAAGGTGGAACTTGGACAGCTCCAAGTTTTAAGGTTAAAAGCGTTAATGAGGATGGTACTAAAGTTGAAGAGAAGAAGTATGATACTGTATCGGAAGCTTTTGAGGATGTAGGAACATCTTTTGAGAATCTTCAAAAAGAGTTTACCCAAAACAACACGGAGATTACTGAAAATATTAAGCAGAATGCGTTGTTGTGGAGTGATTCTGAAAAGGCGTTTGTAGCGACACATGGAGAGGGTGATGGGAAAGGCAACAGTAAAATTAAGTTTCTTTCTAATGGCGATGTTTCTGCAAGCTCGAGTGATGCGGTTAATGGTTCTCAGCTTTTTGAGACGAATAAGACTGTTGCAACTTATTTAGGTGGAGGTGCTGAATATAAGGAAGGTCAATGGAGAGCTCCTACATTCAAGGTAAAAACCATTACAGAAGATGGCAACTCTGGAGAAGAGGATTATACGAGTGTATCGGCAGCGCTTGCTGGTGTAGGAAGTTCTTTTACGAATATTCACAAAGAGCTTAAGAATGAGATTAGTAAAGTTGTTGGAGACAGTCTTGTTAAGTTTGATGACACGACAAATATGATCAATCTTGGTGGTGAAAAGGCAGGTGCGAGCATCAGTATTGCGGATAAGAATAGCCAAGATAGGATACTTTCGGGTGTTGGGGAAGCAACAAAGGATAATGAAGCAGTTAACAAAGGTCAGCTTGATAAAAGATTAGAGAAGCTTTCTAACAGTCTTCAGTCAGATGACTCGGCTGTTGTTCATTACGATAAAACAGGTGATGAGACTGATTATACGAGTGTGACTTTGGGTAAAGGTAAGGGTTCTGCACCTGTTGGTTTGCATAATGTTGCCGATGGTACAATTGGTGAGAATTCGCATGATGCGGTTAACGGCGGTCAGATTTCTAAGGTTTCTCAGGATATTGCGAAATACTTAGGTGGAGGAACAAGCTTTAAAGATGGCACTTTCACGGGTCCAACCTATAAAATATCCAGTGTTGATGCAAAAGGCGAGGTAGTAGAAAAATCCTATAATGATGTAGGCTCTGCTTTTGCAGGAATTGATACGAATTTCAAGAATGTAAATAGCAACCTAACGAATAAGTTTAATGAACTTACTGAAAACATCACGAATATTACTCAGGAAGTTCAAGGAGATGCTTTGTTGTGGAATAAGGACGCAGAGGCGTTTGTAGCGACACATGGAGAGAAGGAAAGCAAGAGTAAGATTACATCACTTGCGGCTGGCTCTATAGTATCAGGCTCGAGTGATGCGGTTAATGGTTCTCAGCTTTTTGAGACGAATAAGACTGTTGCAACTTATTTAGGTGGAGGCGCTGAATATAAGGAAGGTCAATGGAGTGCTCCAAGCTTCAAAGTTAAGATCGTCAAAGAAGATGGTAGTGCGGTTGAAGAGCAGAGCTATGATGATGTTGCCAAAGCGTTTGCTGGTGTAGGAAGTTCTTTTACGAATATTCACAAAGAGCTTAAGAATGAGATTAATAAAGTTGTGGGAGACAGTCTTGTTAAGCAGGATGACGCTACGAAGGTGATCAAGATAGGTGGTGAAAAAGAGGGTAGTGCAATCACAATTGCAAACATGAATGGTGATACACGTAGTCTCTCTGGTGTGAAAGCGGGAACACTCTCTGAAGGCTCGACGGAAGCGGTTAATGGTTCTCAGCTTTATTCATTGAATCAGACGCTAGCGACTTATTTTGGTGGTGGCGCTCACTATGAAGATGGTCAATGGGTAGCGCCTACTTTCAAAGTTACGACTTTTAATGATGATGGCAGTCCAGAAGAGCATAGCTATCCCAATATTGCGGACGCGTTTGCTGGTGTAAGCAATTCATTTACAAAGCTTCATAATGAGATTTCAGACAATATTGAGCAGAATGCGTTGTTGTGGAGTGATGAAGATAGTGCGTTTGTAGCGCTTCATGGGAAGGGAGAGACAAGAAGTAAGAGCAAACTGAAGTCACTTTTAGATGGTGATATTTCTGAAGGTTCGACAGAGGCGATTACGGGCAATCAGCTTTATTCCTTGCATCAGACGCTAGCGATGTATTTAGGAGGGGGAGCTAGCTATGAAGGTGGCGAATGGAGGGCCCCAGAATTCAAGGTTTCACAATTCAATTCTGATGGTAGTTTGTCTGAAAAGAAGATTTATCATGATGTAGCAGGAGCCTTTGATGGTGTCAGTGATGGTATGACGAGTATCAACGACCGTATTCATGATGTTGAGAAGAATGTGGCGACCAATGGTTTGAATTGGAATGAAGAAGAAGGCGCGTATGATGCGAAGCATGATGGCAATTCGAGTAAGATTACGAATGTGTTGGATGGTAAGATAGAAGAAGGTTCGCAAGAAGTTGTGAATGGTGGTCAGCTTTGGAGCACGAATGAGAGGGTAAAAGAGGTTGAAGACAAAGTAGATACGATAGATCAACATGTGAAAGATATTGAAGTAGCGGTAACAGATGGCGTTGTTAAGTATGACAAAGATAATGAGGGGAAAAAGACCAATAGCATTACGTTAGTAGGTGGCAATGACAGCGAACCTGTTATGATAGACAATGTAGCGGATGGCAAGATTGAAACAGGTTCTCAGCAAGCTATTAATGGCGGTCAGTTGCATGATTATACTGAAGAGCAGATGAAGATAGTTCTTGAAGATGCCAATAAGTATACGGATGAGAAAGTTAGTAGTTTTGTCAATGATGCTGTTAACGAGTCGAAATCCTATACGGATATGAAGTTTGAGACGTTGAATTATGCTATTGAGGATGTTCGGAAAGAAGCAAGACAAGCGGCTGCTATTGGTCTAGCGGTATCTAATTTAAGCTATGACGATACACCGGGAAAATTAAGTTTTTCACTTGGTACGGGTGTATGGCGCAGTCAATCTGCACTTGCTATTGGAGCTGGTTATATGTCTGAAAATGGAAGATTTCGCTCTAACATATCTGCAACGAGTGCTGGGGGACATTGGGGGGTAGGTGCTGGATTTAGGGTAACACTGAATTAACAATAGAAAATTCGAAATAAATTTTCCTTCTCTTATCAAATGCGTTACATGTGGCATTTAAAGAGAAGGAAAGTTATTCTTATCGTAAATGAATAGCAATATAAGATAAGAGCGGATTTCGAGTAAAAATATATTTTTTATTGTGAAATTTTATATGAAAAAATCATTTATCATTTTCAAAAGGAATTATTTGAGTAATCCATATTTATTTTTAAGAAAGTTTTTTCCTTATAATAGGCATGTATATTGTAATAATATTATTGTTGGATTGTATAATGCCATAAGAGGTGATCAATTAGATAACAGTGAGCAGCAGATTAAGACAGTTTTTAATGATGTGAAAAAATATACGGATACAAAATTTGAAGCATTAGATATGATATTGAGACAGCTTAGAAAAAAGCAAGACAGGCGGTCTCTGTTGGTTTAGAAGTATCGAATTTAAGTTATTTTGATATCCCTTGGTCTTTAAGTGTTTGTTTTGGTAGTGGTTTATGGCATAGTCGATTGGCTTGTGCTATTGGAGCCGTTTATATGTCAGAAGATGGAAAGATTCTCTCTAATATATCTGTTACGAGTGCAAGAGGTCACAGGGAGTTAAGTGCAGGAGTAAACTTAACGCTGAATTAATAATAAAAAAACGCACTCGTCCTTGTCTCATCAGACAAGGGTAAAAAATTTTATAAAGAAGTGATATTTTACACAGAAATTCATAGATTAGTATACTTATAAAGTTTTATAACAATGTGTTCTGTAATAATGATCTTAGTGGGACTGATTTTATTTACAGCGAAGTATTTTAACAAAAAAATTTACAAATGCAGAGTGATGTCTTCATATAAATTAATAGAGTGCGCGCAATCGCACAATATTTTAAAACTGTACAGTTTATAAGTTTATTAATAGAAACATTCATTTGGGGGTATGCTTAAAGAAATAAAAAATCTCATTTTTTCCATTTTTATTATTTTCTTTGTATGTAGCAGCAGGAATGATTAAGTAAGACTCACTTAGATCATAACAGGGGCATTTAAAGCATAACGATGCACCAGCATTTTTATAAAAGTCTAAAGTGTAAACAATGAGGCTATGAATTTTAGAATTATTTCAAGAATCAGAAAGACGCATTATATAAAAAAATAATTAAATTATTTTTTCCTTGCTATTTTTTAATAATTGTATAGAGTGTGGGAAATTAGTTAAAAGATACAAAAAATCTTTTCGCAAAGCGGGGTGCGGTAAATCATGAAAAAATCACTATACCACTATAATCTTATTTCGAAAAGCTTTAAGAGACACAAATCTAAGACTCCGAGATATCTCGCTTATTTTCACAAAACAGGCACAACAACCATACCAAAAACGCTCTAAGCCACTCAGCAAACAAATTAACCCTCTTCCGCAATAAACACCCTTTATTGCTTCTTAACACACAATACCTAACAATAGTGCGCAAACATGTTTTTTCTACACTTCTTTCACCTTTCTTCACCTTTAAATCTAAAGGCTCTGCTACAGAAAGAAAATCCCCCCTAAAAGGGGAAATAAACCTTATTAATTGGGCTATCAATCAACGTGGACCACAACCCATTGATATCTTAGATAGTCCTCTTCCCCATTATGACAACCCTAATCTTTTATAAAACAAGAAAAAACTACCTCTGGAGCCTAATAGCACCGGAATATGTCTTTTTAATGTTTTTAATATGTTTTTTTACTTAGAGGATTTATTATGAAAAAAATATATACCACACCACACACACTAGCAGTGAGTAATTTAAAAAATTCTTGCTCGTCTTATCGATTACCTTTTATTAAAACGCTTTCATTAGTGTCAGTAGCTGTCTTTTTATCAAATGCTTCTCCTGCTTCTGCTTGTGATCTTTGGGGTAATGTAGAACAGTATTTTGGTGGAGGTACAAATATACGTAAAAGTATTGCGCCAACCTATATAATTAACGGTAAAATATATAGAGATGTTGGTTCTGCGTTGTATGGTTTGCAGAGTTATGTCGCTGATACTAGGTATGATAAGCTTGTTAAGCAAGATACATCAGGGCTTATTACAATTGGTGCGGACGTAGGTGGCAATAGAATAACTATCGCAAATAGCTCTCATGGATTGAGGACTCTTACTGGTGTTGCTGATGGTTGGGTTTCGCCAATCTCATATGATGCAGTCAATGGTTCCCAGCTTTTTTCCCAAGGCATCAGTACTGCGATCTCTTTTGGCGGTGGTGCTGGATACGATAGAAAAGGAAACTGGATAGCTCCTACTTTTACAGTTAAGGTCTTTGATAAAAATGGTAATGGAGCTACAAAGGACTATAAGAATGTTGCGGATGCATTTACTGGCGTAAGTAGCTCTTTCACGAATCTTGATGAAAAGATTGAAAATATTAAGGCGGCAAGTAATAGTCTTGTTAAGCAAGATGATACCGGACTTATTACCATTGGTGGAAAAGTAAGTGGAACTAGAGTAAGCATTGCAAATATTGATAATGCGGTACGGACTCTTTCAGGTGTTAAGGCTGGTTCGATTACAGCAGCATCCACTGATGCGATAAATGGTTCTCAACTTTATTCCATGAGCAATGTAGTTGCAGGCTATTTTGGCGGTGGTGCTGGCTATAAAGATGGCAACTGGAGTGCTCCTACTTTTACAGTTAAGGTCTTTGATAAGGATGGTAATGGAACTGAAAAGGACTATAAGAATGTTGCGGATGCCTTTACTGGCGTAAGTAGTTCTTTCACAAATCTTGATAAAAAGATTGAGAATATAGTCATTAATGGGACAGGTGATGATCTTGTTAAGCAAGATGATACCGGACTTATTACCATTGGTGGAAAAGTAAGAGGGGTCAAGGTAAATATAGCAAATGTTGATAATGTGGCACGGACTCTTGCGGGTGTTAATGCTGGTTCGATTACAGCAACATCGACTGATGCGATAAATGGCTCTCAATTTTATGCCATGAGCAATGTAGTTGCTAGCTATTTTAGTGATAATGCTGGATATGATAAAGATGGCAACTGGAATGCTCCTACTTTTACAGTTAAGGTTTTTGATAAAAATGGTAGTGGGACTGAAAAGAACTATAAGAATGTTGGGGATGCACTTTCTGGTGTAAGTAGTTCTTTTACGAATCTTAATCAAAAGATCGAAAGTGTGACAGGTGATAGTTTTGTTAAGCAAAATAGCGCTGGGCTTATTACGATTGGTGGAAGCAAGGGTGGCAATAGAATAGATATTGCAAACGGTGTTAATGCGCCACGAGTTCTCTCTGGTGTTAAGGGGGGTGCATTTACGGCAACATCGACCGAAGCAGTAAATGGTGGTCAAATCTATCTTATGACTCAGGCATTTGCAAGTTATTTTGGCGGTGGTGCTGGATATGATAAAGAGGGAAAATGGTCAGCTCCTACATTTACAGTTAAAGCTTTTGATAAGGATGGTAATGAAACTGAGAAAAACTATACTAATGTTGCAGATGCGTTTTCTGGTGTTAATAGTGCTTTCACAAGTTTGAATGAGGAGATTGTTAAGATAAAGAATAAGCCTGGTATTGAAGAAAGGGAACACATCCATCAAGACGGTGATTTGAATGATATTATTTCAGAAGGCTTTCCTTTTATGAGAAGCTTACCTAGTGCTTCAGGTAATGTGAAGGTTCCAACTACGTTAACCGTTGCTCCTAAATCACCATTAAAACAAGTAAGTTTTATGAATAGTAAAGGTGAAAGCCGGCGTCTTTTTGATATTGCTGCTGGTGAGATTTCAGAAACGTCGACTGATGCTATAACTGGTTCTCAGCTCTATTTAATAAACAACCAGATTGCTACTTATTTCGGTGGTGGTTCTGGATATAAAGGTGGAAATTGGAGTGCTCCGACTTTCACAGTTAAAGACTTTGATAAGAATGGTAAGGAAACTGAGAAAAACTATACTAATGTTGCAGATGCATTTGCTGGCGTTAATAGTGCTTTGGCAGGTTTAAATGAGCGGGTTATGAACGGTATTGGTGAAACAGAGGTTGGACCACTAGATGGTGGTCTGAATAATATTTCAGAAGGCTTTCCTTTTATGAGAAGCGCACGTCTTCTAAGAAGCTTACCTCTTGCTATAGATGAGGAAGAAAACGCTATAGATGAGGCGGATAATTCAACCACGGTAACTGTTGCTCCTAGTGAAACTTTAGAACAGTCAACTTATGAGGTGAGTGACGGTCAGTTTTCGCAGCTGAGAAATAGTGTAGAAAAACTTGAAGGCAGGTTAAACGGAGTTAAAGACAGGGTAACAACAGTTGAAAAAAAGGTGGATGTTGCGGTTAGCTATGATACTGATGATAGCGGAAAGAAAATCAATAGCATCACTCTAAAAGGTGTCGATGACAGTGATCCTGTTTTGATTACGAATGTTAAAGATGGAGAAATTAAAGCAGGCTCTAAGGACGCAGTGAATGGTGGTCAGTTATACGAGTATACCGATGTGCAGATGAAGGCTACTCTTGAAAATGCGAAAACGTATACGGACGATCAAGTCAATAATGGTGTTAACGAGGCAAAATCCTATACCGATATGAAGTTTGACGCACTAAGTTATGATATTACGAATGTGCGCAAAGAGGCAAGGCAAGCAGCAGCGATTGGTTTGGCGGTGTCTAACTTACGTTACTTCGATGACCCAGGATCTGTGAGTGTTTCATTTGGTGGCGGTTTTTGGCGTGGACAATCTGCCTTTGCGATTGGTGCAGGTTATACATCTGAAGATGGCAAGATTCGTTCTAATCTATCAGCAACCAGTGCTGGCGGTCAGTGGGGTGTAGGTGGTGGAATAACTCTGAAATTAAAATAACACCAGAGAATATGAAAAACTACAATTTAAGCGAAGTTTCGCCCTTGTCTCATCAGACAAGGGCGAAACTTTATATTATAGAGAAGTAATATTTTACAGAGAAAGTCATAGAGTAGTATAATTAGAAAGTTTCATAACAATGTATTCTATAGTAATAATCTTGGTGATCTTGATTTTAGTAAAAAGTGAATTATTTTAACAAAAATTTTATAAATACAGCGTAATACTCTCATATAAATTGATAGAGTGCGTAATCGCACAGTATTTTAAATAATCGCACAGTATTTTAAAACTGTACGTTCTATAATTTCATTGATAGAAAATATCCATTGGGGGGATACGTTTAAAAAAATCAAAAATCGCATTATTATTATTATTTTATTTATTTGCTCTGTACACAGCAGTAGCAATCATAAGGCACGCAACAGCGGCAATTATTAGTAAGACTCATTTTGATCAAAATGGAACACCTAAAACAAACGATTAAACAGAACCTCTAGACAAGTCTATAGTGCATGGAATCTATGAATTTTAAAGTTATAAGGATATTTCACGATTGTATAAATCGGAAAGACTCATTCTGTAAAAATAATTAAATTCATTTTCCTCTTGCTATTCTACTCAATAGTCTATAACATCACAAAATATTCTTTAGTAAGACTCATTCTGGTAAAAACAGAAAAAATGCTCGCAAGGGGAGGTGCGACAGATTATGAAAAAAACACACAACCATTCTTATTTTATTTCGAAGCTTTTTAAGAGAAAAAAATCTAAAGCTCGAGAGTACGCTGCTTATCCCCACGATAAAAGCGTAATGATTTCACGACAAGTGCTCTAAATCATTCAGCAGACAACTTAACCTTTTCCCTTAATAATACCTTACAGCCTCTTAAGCATACAAAATGAACTCTTTTACTTTAAAAACTATAAACCGCAGATCTAACGATAGGGTGCAAGTATGTCTTCTTCATATCCATTTTTCACCCTCATTCAGGAGTTTTGTTGCAAAAAGAGCACCCTTCTTAAAGGCGGAAAAAATAAAAAGCCCATTAACCAAATCATTAATCAACGTTCATCGCAACCTTGCCGGACTTCTGATTACTCCTGTTCGCCTCTGCGACAAACTCAAACTTTATAGAGAACAAACAAAAATCACGTCATTAATCACCTGTAGCACTGAAATATGACTTTTTAATGTTCTAAACATGTCTTTCTTATTTGGAGAATTTGTTATGAAAAAATTATATACCACACCAAAAGCGCTAGTGGTGAATGATTGTAAAAATTCTTGCTCGTTTTATCGACGGCTTTTTATTAAAGCGCTTTCATTGGCTTCAGTGATTATATTTTTATCAAATATTTCTCCTGTTGCTGCTGCTACTCAGATTTTAAATAACATATCAAACGACTTTAGTGGTGGTACAAATGCGCTTAAAGCTATTCCGCCAGCCTATGTAGTTGGCAGTAAATTATATAAAGATAGTGGCTCTGCATTTATGGAGGGCAAAGAGGCTTCCGAAAACTTAAGTTCTAATATTAAGTTTCAGACTAAAGCTGCTTTTGATACTGCATTTGCAGGTACAGAAGGTTATAAGAATGTAGAAGGTTATAAAAGTGTTGCGGATGCATTTTCTGGCGTGAAGAGTGCTTCCACAAGTTTGAATCATCAGATTGTTGAGATGAAGGAACTCGCTACTATTGGGGAAAAGCAAGATAATTTATCTCAAGGTAATGATAGGCATGAAAACACAGGCAGCTTTCCTTTTTTAAGAAGCTTACCCAGTGGACTAGCCCGAGCGGATGATGAAAAGATGATAACTCTTGCTCCTACCTCACCATTAACTATAGTAACTTTTCAGAGTAGTGAAGGTAAGACACGGCGTCTTGTGGATATTTCTCCTGGTGAGCTCTCAGAAACGTCAACCGATGCCGTGAATGGTTCCCAGCTTTATGAATTAACAAGAGGTGTGAAGGTTAATACTACTGACGTATCTCTTCCTAACGAAAAGTTTAAAAATCCTATAGCTAGCGGCCCAAGCTCAATTGCTATTGGTGACCGCGCATACGTTGAATCAAACGCCGAAAATGGAATTGCTATTGGTTTGTTCGCAAAATCCAGCGAGGCCCAAGCAATTGCTGTTGGTCCCCTGGCAGAAGCCAGCGGCCGTGCTTCGATGGCTTTTGGTCGGACCACGGTAGCCAGCGGCAATGAAGCGTCGGCTTTTGGTCAGTGGGCGGAGGCCAGTGGTAGGTATGCTTTGGCTCTTGGTTCTAGTGCGAAAGCATTAGTTGACGAAGGTATTGCCTTAGGTTCAAGCTCTGAGGTAGTTGTTGATGCTGATCTTGGTATTGGAGGTTACGATCCCAGTACTAGAAAGAACTCAGATAAACAAGGCAGCGCATGGAGAACCTCTTTTGGTGCACTCAGTATTGGTCGAAATCCTATTCGTGACGGTGTTAATCCGAATGAGCTTACCAGACGGATTATACATGTTGCAGCTGGCACGAACGACACTGATGCCGTGAATGTTGCACAGCTAAAAGCCCTACAAGACACTGTAAACCCAAACTGGGATCTTTCTGTTAACGGTAAAAATACGACGAGTGTTAATTCAACCAGCCCACTGGATTTGGCAGCTGGAAGTACAAATCTCACAGTCACAAAAGGTGATAAAGACAATAAGGTAAAATTTGATCTCGCTAGGGGTATCCTAGTTGATAAAATACAAGTAGGAAACAACACCTTAGACGCAACAGGTTTAGTAATTGCCAATGGTCCAACAATAACCACTTCTGGTATAAATGCTGGAGGTAAAAAGATTCAGGCAGTTAAGAATGGTGACATTACTTCAACCTCAAGCGATGCCGTTAATGGTTCCCAGCTTCATACCCTAGGAAGCAGTGTTGCGAAATCTTTAGGTGGTGGCGCTCAGTATGAGAACGGCACATGGACCGCCCCTACATTCACGGTTAAGAAATTTGCATCTGATGGCAATGTCATTGACTCGACTTATGACAGTGTCGCGTCTGCCTTTGCCGGTGTTGGTGATTCTATCACGAATATTAAAAATGAGATTAGCAAAGAAATTGCTGGTGAAAAGAGTGATTCTTTAATCTGG
>NZ_JBHIMK010000057.1:0-254 GCF_042194085.1 Bartonella sp. MU70NMGDW | reverse complement strand
AGATAACATCGCTTGCCAATGGGTCTATAACTAAAGACTCAAGTGATGCTGTAGCTGGTAATCAGCTTCATGCTCTAGGTGATAAAGTTGCGCAGTCTTTAGGTGGTGGTGCTAAGTATGAGGATGGCAAATGGAGCAAACCTAAGTTCACGGTTAAAACAGTAAAATCTGATGGTACTGAGAGTGAGGAGAGCTATACAGATGTGGCTTCAGCGTTTGCTGGTGTAGGAACTTCTTTCACAGATTTACATAAA
>NZ_JBHIMK010000569.1:0-537 GCF_042194085.1 Bartonella sp. MU70NMGDW | reverse complement strand
CAAATTGTTGGGAGCAATGCGGTTGGCTTGAATGGTGGAAACAACGCTATGCGTGCAAGTGATTTTGTCAACCGTGTATTACAGATGTATGGGGGGCAGCCTCATAGAGCAAGTCCTACAGCGCATGGTGGTTTTAGAAATAGAGACAACTTGTTAGAGGTTTTAAGGGCATTATTAGCATCACAAGAAGAAGCTTCGGAAGAAAAAGAGAGTGATGATGATAATCCTTTGATGACGCAATTCATGCGGGCGTTTTACGGACCGTTTTACAGAAACTAGGATTCACGAGAAATGTCAACGATCTATGATTGGTCGCTTAGAGCGGCGGATAATACGCGCGTGGATGATTTGATTGATTGGTCCGAAGGACAGCATCCTAGCAGTGTAAACAAGAGCGCCCGTGTGATGATGCAAAGGATAAGTGAGTATTTGTCAGACACGGGTGGAGAGCTTGAAGGGGTTGTTACAAATGATCATGTCCAACAAACGAGTGTGATAAGACTTGCAAGCACTTCACAGTTTTTAGAGTATAAGAAT
>NZ_JBHIMK010000568.1:0-538 GCF_042194085.1 Bartonella sp. MU70NMGDW | reverse complement strand
CCTTTTGGATAAAAACTATTAAGAAATGATTAAAAATACCCCTAATGAACCGTCTCAAATGCCAAGGGTTGTAGCAACACCCACGAGCTAGCAAATATGCGCCTGCTTACTCCTTTATGAAGCGTAAAGATCGTGGTGCTCAATAGATTTACCGTTATACCATTCACGGACACCACCGTGAAATGGGATTGGTTGCCTTAAGAGATGTTTCTATAAGACAATGCTATCCTGTTTTCTCATGATCATAATCCTCAATCTAACAAAGATGAAACAAACAATAGGATTGCAAATATGATTTGGGGAGCTCATCTGAAAGATGAAAAATGATAAAAATCTCCGCTATAAAAATTAAAGAAGAAACTATTCGTTGAAACGTAACTTCTTTATTTTAGAATTTTTATATAACACTTTACTGTTGAGATGCATAACCGTTAAAACGCATGACCACGATCTGTAGAATTAAGCTTTGGCGAGAAAAACATTTCAGTATCTGCTTGTAAAACATTTTTACAATTTTTAGATTCCTTAACAGCTTGTC
>NZ_JBHIMK010000567.1:0-542 GCF_042194085.1 Bartonella sp. MU70NMGDW | reverse complement strand
GTAGGGGGTGATTTTGCCATTACCAGCCGCAGTGATACGGGACAAACTTCCAGCAAGCAAAACTCTGTTTCTGTTGGTTTTGGTGCTGGACAAACGGGTGGTGGGGGCTCCATGAGCGCCTCTTTCCAAAAGGATAAATCCTCCAGCGATTATCATAGTGTTGTGGAGCAATCAGGCATCAAAGCGGGTGATGGCGGCTTTAAGATCAACGTTAAAGACAAAACAACGCTGACCGGAGGACTTATTTCCAGCACAGCCTCGGCGAACAAAAACAGTCTGACCACTGGAAGCATTAGCACCAGTGATATTTCCAACAGTGCGCATGCTAAAGCCAGCAGCCATGGGTTTAGCCTTTCTGGGAATGACACGATAAAGAACATTGCCAAGAATGTTTTAAATCACGGCAAAGCCAAGGATGGAGCAGAAGGGGAAACCAAATCTGCTATCAGCGATGGGACTATCATTCTTACTGATACAACTGGACAGAGGGCGATGGGGCAAGATGCTGGACAAATCATTGGCTCTCTCAACCGCAACACCGC
>NZ_JBHIMK010000566.1:0-545 GCF_042194085.1 Bartonella sp. MU70NMGDW | reverse complement strand
TTTAAAACTCTTTGAAAAAAAATAAATTGGTACAAAACCTAGTGGCAAAATATACAAAACCCGCTGGCAAGCTACATTGGTACAAAACCTAGTGGCAAAATATACAAAACCCGCTGGCAAGCTACATACATACAACACTGGCTGGGGAACTTGGATTCGAACCAAGATTGACGGAGTCAGAGTCCGCTGTTCTACCATTAAACTATTCCCCAATAAGCCAATTTTATCATCTCTAGCAGATTCTACAGTGTAGGCAAGCGCAAAAAATCTTTAGATTATCGATAATAAAGGGCGATAGGAATGTCATTGATTGTTTTAATTTGAATATCAACATCATAAATGTCTTTAAGAATTTCTGGTTGCATAATTTCTTTGGGAGTTCCACAATAGGCTGCTTTTCCATTTTTTAGTGCAACAATCATATCTGAATAAGATGAGGCGAAATTAATATCGTGCATGACAATAAGGATGGTTTTTTTCAGTTCATCAGCTGTGCGGCGTAACTGCTTCATCATAGAAACGGCATGTTTCATATCCAGATTGTT
>NZ_JBHIMK010000565.1:0-547 GCF_042194085.1 Bartonella sp. MU70NMGDW | reverse complement strand
AGATGTTGTGTCCCGCCCTAGCGAAATGCGAATGGCACCATTTGGAATATGATATCCCATTGCCTCCAACACTTTGCTTTGTTTTACTTTTCCCGAAGAACAAGCAGAGCCGGATGATATAGAAAACCCTTCTAAATCAAAAGCAATTTGCATCGTTTCAGCTTTTATATTTTTCACGGTAAAGTAAGTTGTATTTGGCAAACGTTGAACTTTTTTGCCAAAAATTTCAACGTTTTTACTTATTTTTTGTAGTCCATCTTCTAATTTATTGCGCAAATATATTAACTGCCTTATTTCCTCCTGTGTGAAACAATCAGCCATTGCTGCCCCAAAAGCAGCAATAAGGGGTAATGCTTCTGTTCCTCCACGGAGACCTTTTTCTTGTCCCCCCCCAATAATAAGAGGGTGTGGCATGAGAAGATTACCACGTGAAACAAAAGCACCGATTCCTTTAGGACCACCAACTTTATGTGCAGACAGTATAAAAAAATCTCCTCCTAACTGATTAATATCCACGAAATTTTTATCTACATATTGTGTCAAATCA
>NZ_JBHIMK010000564.1:0-548 GCF_042194085.1 Bartonella sp. MU70NMGDW | reverse complement strand
GCAAAGAAGTACGGAGCAAACAATTGGCGTAATGGCATGCACTGGAGCAGGTTTCACGGTGCTGCTTTACGTCATTTATTAGCATGGTTTGGTGGAGAGCATAAGGATGCTGAGAGTGATTTATCACACTTGGCACATGCGGCTTGTTGCATTCTTTTTTTAATGGAATGCGAAGCACAACAGATTGGTCATGATGACCGCCCTCATAAAAATTAAAGGAGATAAAGATGAGTTCGAATGAAATTTTATGGATAGCAGTGGTTTCAGTTTTGCTCTTAAGCGGAGTGATGTTTCGTATTGCATTGCATTATCGCAACCAAGTTAAAGCACTTAAAGAGCAGGTTCAAGATATTAAGAAAAAAATGAAAGAGAATGAGTTTAGGTATTTAATGGAAAGCGAGCAGACAATTGATGAATGTGATGCGGATCTTGAAGAACGTGACAAGGAAATTAAACAACTGAAGCAAGAGATTGAAGAACGCGACGAGGAAATTAAACAACTGAAACAAAAGACTGAAGAGCATGAAAAGGCGTTCAGAAATGTAAGT
>NZ_JBHIMK010000563.1:0-555 GCF_042194085.1 Bartonella sp. MU70NMGDW | reverse complement strand
AAAATGCGTTCCATAGCAGTTTGTTTAACCGCTAAATGATGTGTTTCAATAAAATGCGTTCCATAGCAGTTTGTTTAACCGCTAAATGATGTGTTTCTTCAATTTCTGTTAGGTTAGTGTTTTGTTCACTCATCTTGATTTCCTCCATTGCGCGCAATTCCCCATGGCATGAATCACGCATATGTTAAAACGCTGGTTTTGGGGTGTTAGAAACGGCTTATGTAGCTTGTTAAATATTTCATATCGAATAACATATACTTTATCTTGAATTTAATATCTCCGGAAATGTGTGCATTTTCAAATATTTGTGCATTCCCATAAACCTTAGCATTGTCGCAAACCTTGGCGTCATGCCAAACCCAACAATCCCCTTCATGGCTTAGGTTGTCTTCTTTTGCTATAAAGCCGCCTAAGTCACCTTTTTTAACATTTCTAAAGTCTCGTAAT
The DNA here is from genome assembly GCF_042194085.1 of Bartonella sp. MU70NMGDW. Classification (NCBI taxonomy): domain Bacteria; kingdom Pseudomonadati; phylum Pseudomonadota; class Alphaproteobacteria; order Hyphomicrobiales; family Bartonellaceae; genus Bartonella; species Bartonella sp. MU70NMGDW. The sequence goes on along the minus strand of NZ_JBHIMK010000563.1, from coordinate 108 downwards.
GCACGAATGCGGTAAACCTTACGCAAATAAACTTCGGACATTTCATCAGTCAGTTCGTATTTCTTTTTCATTATTGCATTCCTTAATTAATGCATGCTTTGTCTTTTA
>NZ_JBHIMK010000562.1:0-562 GCF_042194085.1 Bartonella sp. MU70NMGDW | reverse complement strand
TTCCCAATCTTGCGGGAAAACTTGACCAAAATTGATCAAGCCATTGTTGATATTGAGGAAAAGGTAGAGGGAAAAGCGCCTTCAAAACACACGCATAGCATAAGTGATGTTGCAGACCTTGAAGCGGCCCTTAAGGCCAAAATGGCAGCCGATAAAACCTTCACTTTTGCTGATTTAAGTGATATCGAAGGCGCAAAAGATGCTGCCAACAATTATGTTCTCTATAAATCAAGCAATAATAACTTCACTTTTGGCAGTGCTGTCTCTCTATTAGGCGCACACCAACATAAAACCGAAGATATTGTGGGGCTTGATGATTTTAGAGCTAAGATCAATGAAGATCTCACAAGCTATGGACACCTCACAAGCCCAAATGAATGGCAAAGTTATAATAAATTTACCAGCAAAGTTACCATGAGTGGTGGCTTAGAACTGTTGGGTAATTCGTCGTTTAACCTTATCCATAACAACAAAGTCGTTACCAATCTAAACACAACCGGAAGCATGTTGAAGGGACCTCTTAAAGTTGATGGTGCGGAAGTTTATAGCAAAAATGAAGCTC
>NZ_JBHIMK010000561.1:316-567 GCF_042194085.1 Bartonella sp. MU70NMGDW | reverse complement strand
ACAGTCAAGCAAAGGGACATCCATGGTGTCATGCCAGATATTTGTAAAAAAGTGTAAACTGCAAGCAAAAGAGCAAGTGTTAGAAAAGAGATAGGAATGGCAATGACTCTCAGTTTTAAGCAGCAAAAAGCCCGTGCCCATTTTATGAGCAGAGGCGGTGTATATCCACAAGCCTTTTCAAAGGCGCTACGCCCATCATCGACAAGATACCATCCAACAGAAGAATCATGAGGCCTATCTTCAAAAGGGCT
>NZ_JBHIMK010000561.1:0-258 GCF_042194085.1 Bartonella sp. MU70NMGDW | reverse complement strand
AAACGTGCAATTTTTTCAATGACGTGTCGATAAGTACTGCGTGAATGAGAATCAACTTCAGAAAAATCACTATTTTTACGTAAAATAGCATCGACACAACTGACTGTTTCAAACCATACAGTCCAATCAACATCATCTATAGCTTTAAGAGCACGGATAATATTGCCCATGGTCACACCATCTGCAGCTTGTCGAGTGTGCTCATCGGCTGTTGCACTTTCTAAGCTACTGCCATGGCTTTCCAATTGCTTTTCAAGC
>NZ_JBHIMK010000560.1:0-579 GCF_042194085.1 Bartonella sp. MU70NMGDW | reverse complement strand
ATGAGCAATGGGAAAAATGTTTTGTGCTTTAAAATTCGTTTGTAACGCATATAAAGAAGAGATAAAAACTCATCTATGTAAGATGATATAAAGAGGAAATTTTACAAGAAACAAAACTTTATTTTATACTTTAGAAAGTGAAGAGATATGCAAACCTTTTGAATTGAGATTTAAAGGAGATCGTATTCTTTATAATCAAGAAGTTTATAGTAATGCATATATTTTAGAAAACTCTAAAATAGCTTATATTATTTAAATTTTAACAAATTACTTTATATTACATAATATGTAGTAATTCTATAATAATAGTTACATTAATATTATTTTCATATTTATTTATATATTCTTTTATTTCACAGATCAGTAAAAATTTCTTTATCACTTTTTACTTACATTATATCTTTATTTATTAAGAATACAAAAGAGCTCTTCGAGTTTTTCGATAAAAAGGGTATTGTTGATAAAGTGTATAGGCGTTAAGTATTATGCGGTAGAATCTTTAATCATCGTTAGTGATTTTTGTAACCTTACGGATTGTTATTACAGTGAGATGAGCTGGATTTGTGCACGTGGTACAAA
>NZ_JBHIMK010000056.1:0-12254 GCF_042194085.1 Bartonella sp. MU70NMGDW | reverse complement strand
CCTTACCTATCCCAACAAATCTATCCATAATGTATATGATTACACAGATATAAATAGATTACAAGTAAGCTGTTAAAACCCTTCTGTTAACGCAGTTGGGTTTTTATTTTTTTGCCATTGTGTCTCCTTTTATTGCGACGACTCATAGCTCGAAAAAAGCGTGTCAAGGCCAAAGCTATATTAAAAAAAATATTTTCAATATGGTAAAGATTTTACAAACAAGCTACCAAAACAAATTCTAGATAAAAACATAAGAACCATTTTTAGTTCTTTCTTATACAAATTTGATCCACACACTCATCCCGCTTGTTATGTGCAAGCGAGTGGTTTTGATTGATTCAACATAAACAGGTTTGGAATGAGAGAATCTTGCGTTATTCGAGGGTCTAATTCAATATGAATAACGCTAGATTATCATTATAAATCAATATGATTGTATCTTTAATAAGAAATAAAAGTTTGTATTTTAGCGTCGAATAGAACCTCTTTTAAAGGTAATTTTACCGCAAGTAGTATTTCACAAAATTACAATTAAAACAGAAAAATAATTGAAAAATTTTTCTTCTGAGAAGCTGATTTACGCAACAACTATTCTTTATTTCAGCCCAAAAAAACCTTTTTAAAATTACTTGATAAAGCAGAGCATTGCATATTTCTTATTGCGATTGAAGTGAAATAACCATTGAAATCAAGAATAATACTTTTTGAATGAACTTAATAATTAAAATGGAAATTAGCTGATCAAAAGAGTTTTTCGATTTATACCAGTATAGGCCAATTTGTTTTCCAAACTGAATATTGCGTAATACAGTTAAATTGACTTTACAATTATAAAGTTATAAGTCTTCAGACTTTTTACAAAATACTAATTGTCTTGAATATAAATAAGGCACATAATAACAATATGAGGAGGATATTATGATATACGGGGGACGAATAAATTTGATCGCGTGTGGAAAAACATTGAAACAGTTAAGAATCTTCAACCTCTGCAAAGTATAGGAATAAGAGCGACAGTTACCAAAGAGATTCTAGAAAATATTATTAATTTTATCGATTTTTGTATAAGCAAAGATGTCCATTATATCGGATTCAGGCCGCTCGATACGTCGTCATTTAGTTTTTCTAGAAAAAATAATACAAAGGATCGATCTAAGGCTTTAAGAAACAAAACTCTTCCGCCAAACGCCTCACTTTTTCATTTGAGAGATGAATTATCAAGGAAAGAATCCCCCCTACAGATTTATATAGATAAAAAGTTCCAAGAAAGGAAAATCTCATGGACGTCACAAAATTTTGTAAATTGTATTAATTATTACTTAGACGAAAATTCTACGTACGTTTCGTCGCCGTTAATGTGTTTATTTCCATTTTCATCCTTGGTATTGGACTATAATGGAGATTTAAAAAATCGCTTTTATTCAGAAGCTTTTGGGAATCTACAAAATTATGAGGCAATAGATTGGTCTGCTCAAAGCGTTTTAAAATCTTTGAAAGAATCTGGCGCATGTAGCGGATGTCGTGGGAAGGTATTTTGTGGATAAGGTTAAGCAATTTAAGATTTATAGTGTTAGCAAGTCTACTGCTCTAGTGGTTGCTGTTTTACCACTTTTTTTGTCGGAAAAATTGCATTTGTCGCAAGCGGAAATTGTTTTAATCGGTAGTTATTTTTTATTGCTTCCTTTGATCTTAGAAGTCCCCTTGGGTTTATTATCAGATGTTTATGGAAGTAAGCGCGTTATTTATACTGGTCTGTTTTTCTTTCTTTGCGGTTTTTTAGCTCTTTTTATGAATTATGCATATTTTGCTTACGCCACTTATTTGTTGTGTATTACATTAGCAGCCGCTTGTTTCTCAGGTGCGGAAGATAGTTTACTCTTTTCTGTAGTACCAAAGCATCGCACACTGTTTTCCGTTAAATCCGAGGTGGCTGCTGTTACCTATAGTGTGACAACGGTACTTATTTTTTTAGGGGGAATACTTTATTATGTGCATCCTGCATTGCCTGTGATTTTTCAAGTCCTTTCATTAATTTTTGCTATTTTTATGTTTTCAAAACTGACGAAGGGATTAGATAGTTTTCATATCAACGCTCATCCGAATATTTTCACAGTTATGTGCGCCAGCGGTAAAGAAGTCAAAAATCCTTATCGCTTCACTCTTATTTTTTTAAGTGCAGTTTCAGCTTTTGCTATTTTGGTTAACAATCGAACTGTTTCTATCGCATTTTCTGATTTTTTGCCATTTCAACCTGCTATTTTGGTTTCGATTATTTTTATCATTGGGAATTTTTTTTCAGCAAGTTCCAATATATTGTTTCAGAAGTATTTTTCAAAGTTTCAAAATCCTATTTTTCCTGTCTTAATGATTGGTTGTATGGTAACCATTGCTTTTTTTCTCATGTCATTTCAAATCATTGCGGCTCTTATATTAGGATTTTTACTGCTATGTGTTTTTAAATCTGCTTATCGATCTTATCTGTCGTCTCTTCTTATAAATTCACTGATTGATCCCAAAGCTATCGCGACTGTTTTATCATTTACAGCCATTATTACAGCTGTTGTATCCTTTGCATTCAGTTTTTTATACGGTCATGTTTTTTCAACATTCTGGCAAGCTAATTTGTGGTTAGCAGTGATTATGGCTGTGATTTTTGGGGGGGCTGCTTTAATTATTTTTATCAAAAAGCAAGAAATCATTTGGTTACAGCCTGAAAATGCACAATCGTCAAAACAACATTTCTTGAAACGCAAGCATCAAGAGTTTTGCTATGGGCAAATTTATCCGGAAGCATCGTGCATTAATGAAAACATCAAGGATGGCTCTTTTCGACAAAGTCTCTATCCTGCACCAAATTTGATAACACTTTGCGATGAAGTAGTCGAATGGGAGTTTATCCGGGGTACTGTATTGAGCCAAATGGATTTTCTACATCAAAAGGCGATTATTGATCAAATCAATAAGATCTTTCAAGATCGATTAAGCAAGAATATAATCTTATCACATGGAGATTTAGATCCTGATAATATCATTGTTACTCCTGATAGTTCTTTTATGGTAGTGGATTGGGATTTATGTCAAGAAGCCAGTCCGGAATTGGATATCTTAACATTTTTCACCAGTCCAAGATTATCTCTCAATTTAGAAGAACGGATAGACTATATTTCTCATTTGCTGTCTATATCAAAGGATGAAGCTTTACCAATGATAAAAGCGTTTGTGGCTAAAAAAATTTCTGATCTTTGTCTATACCAAAATATTTTCATGAAACAATTAGTATTGGATTATATGAACTTGAATAAGAAATTTCATGGGCGATAATATTGTAATTTGTAATGAAAATTGCAGTGCGGGCTGCAATCATTGTCCGTATTCGATAGAATGTATGGTGAGAGATGACGCGTTGCCTGAATCTTTATATCCAATAAATGACATAAAATCTGATTTTATTATTCTTTCTGGTGGAGAGCCTTTTGAGCTCGATTATGATTTACTTCATAAATATATAAGACTTTGAGAGGCAGAAAGCCTTTCATTTAAAAAGCAAAACGAAATGACGTATAGCCAAGGGAACGCGCTCTTACATAGCGCTGTAGTGAGCAACCTATATGCATACGCGAGCTTTAAACACAATAATTTTTCATCATGAGAGTTGTCCACCAAGGACTGTGTGGATTATGATTAACTTTTACCTAATAAAGTTTGTAATGGAATATTGTCTTGATTTTTAAATAGCGCTTGAAAAGACGCTTTATCAATAATGGTCAATATTAATTATGGTCAATGGGATTATAGCTCCCGTGATCTCTTCGCCAATCTTCTGGTTGTTGAAATTTGCTCGACCATAAGCCATTTTGTGCTTTTTGAGCAGCAGATTGTAGAGTTTTATAGTCTGCTGGAGATGGAAAATTATGCTGATCTTGTGTTAACACCATCAACCCTTCTGCAAGCCCCAAACGTGCCAGATCAACCCCGTCCACAAAACATTGTGCATAATGAACCTGTTGAATGACACGTGCTTGCCGACAAGTAACATTTTTATCGATTGTTTTTGAGACAAGCCAAGCAGTAACAAAAGCACCACATGGCCACTTAACTCCGTTGCGTGAGGCAAATTGCCTCATTTCACAGCTTTCCACACCATATAAGCGGATATCACGGATAATCTTTTTTCTCCATCCATCGTCCACAAGCGTAATCATTTTAAAGGTCACACCACTTGTAACCTGTATAGCACCTGAATAAACCGGCACATTTTCTTCATAAAATTGTGATGACAATGGTTCTGGATGCAATACCACATTTTGTTGGTTTACATCTTGTTGGTTTGCATAATCTATCAATTGTGACTTCGGATTTTGAACGGGATTTTCTATTGTCTTTTCTGATCCTTTTAAAAAAGAATTTTGAGTAAGTTCTTCATTATTTTTACTTAAATAAAAGTATCCCCAAATAATAATACAAATTAAGACAATATATTTAGGCGCTGCTCTAAGAGATTTTAAAAGTATCATTTTGAATATTACTATATTTTTTGTTCATTAAATAATAAAAGATTAAATATTATTAATTTATCAATAGAAAAATTTATTTTTTTCATTTATATGATTCCTGATTAATATTTTGAATATTAATTTTACGATCAACTTAAACATAAAGCGGGGAATTTTTCATGAAAAACATGAATAATTTGTTCAGTTGTGAACATACCTTACAAAAAACTACTCTATCCAACACCCAAAAGAAATGGTTAACAGCAGCATTGATGCTTTTTATTGCCTTCATGGCACTGAGTGAACCAGCATTTGCTGATGGCGGCTTCGGAAAAATTGAAACTGCTCTTGATAAAATAATTGAAGCTTTAACAGGAAAAATTGCAACATCAATTGCAACCATTGCGGTTGCTGGTATTGGGCTTGCATGGATTGCTGGTTATGTTGAAATGCGTAAAGCTTTTTTTGTTTGTGTTGGCATCGGCATTGTTATGGGTGCAACGCAAATTGTATCAATGTTTTCCCATTAAACATTGCCTTTCAAAGCCATGAAAGAGCACGACAAGCTAACAGAAGATACGTTATTTCTTGCTTGCACGCGCCCTGCAATGATCGCAGGCGTGACGGTGGAAGCTATGGGATTAAATGGGATAGGAACGATGATATTGTTCATTATGGCAGGCAATATTTTTCTTCTCACCTTTGGTGTGATGCTACATTTCATATTCAAGGAAATCCTAAAGCATGACCATAATAAATTTCGTATTCTTCTGACATGGCAAAAGACATCTATTTTTGCCAGAAATTCGAGTCTATGGGGTGGGGGAAGTATTTCTCCATTACGATTAATTCGTAATTATGAGGAATTATAATGAATAGAACAGAGCGCAAACGTGAAAAGCAGCCAGAAGCGATCATTCCTTATGTGCGCCATGTCAATAAACACATCATTGCGCTGGATTCACGCGCTCTCATGTCCGTTATTAAACTTGAAGGCATTAACTTTGAGACAGCGGATATTATTGATCTGAATGTGCTTCACGAACAGCTCAATAATCTGTTTAAAAACATAGCGGATGAACGGATAGCGCTTTATAGCCATATTATCAGAAAGCGTGAAACCGTTTATCCGGATGGGACTTTCAGATCGGCATTTGCCAAGCAATTAGATGATAAATATCGCGAGCGGATGGTTTCACAGGAGCTTTATCGCAATGATCTTTATCTTTCAATTTTGTGGAATCCACACGTTGATCAAACGGATAAATTAGTGGAGTTTTTCAAACGTTTAGGCAAAGCCAAGCAAGAAAAGACAGAAGTTGATGCAGAGTCCATTCGCAAGCTTGAAGATATTACCACAGATCTTATTCAAAATTTAGAGCGTTATGGTGCAAAAAGACTGAGCCTTTATGAACATGAAGGTAATATTTATTCGCAGCAAAGTGAGTTTATCCACCAATTGGTGGGAGGTCGTCGTGAACGTATCCCTCTCACATGGGGGACGATAGCTTCGACTGTTTATTCAGACCGTCTCATTTTTGGGAAAGAGATCATAGAAATACGCACCGAGGCGGAACAACGGTTTGCGGGCATGTTTGGTTGGAAAGAATATCCAGCAAAAACCAGGGTAGGCATGGCGGATGGTTTGCTCACCCTTCCCTTTGAGTTTATTTTCACCCAATCTTTTGTTTTCAAGAGCAAAAACATTGCCAAGCAAATTATGGGGCGCAAACAAAACCAAATGGTCAATGCAGGAGACCGTGCGGGCTCACAAATTATGGAGCTAGATGATGCGCTTGATGATCTTGAATCCAATCGTTTTGTTTTAGGGGAGCATCATTTATCATTGGCAGTTTTTGCTGATACGCCGCAAGAGTTAGCGGATAATCTTGCCAAAGCGCGTTCTCGTCTCACAGATGGTGGGGCTGTGATTGCGCGGGAAGATTTAGGGTTAGCAGCAGCTTGGTGGGCACAATTGCCTGGCAATTATGCTTATCGCACCCGCTCTGGTGCAATAACAAGCCGCAATTATGCAGCGCTTTCTCCATTTCATTCTTTTCCGGTTGGGAAAATAGATGGCAATGTGTGGGGACCAGCGGTAGCCTTGATGAAAACCTCTGCTGGTTCACCGTTTTATTTTAACTTTCACTTTGGTGATTTAGGCAATACGTTTGTTTGTGGTCCCTCTGGTTCTGGGAAAACGGTTATTGTCAATTTTCTTTTAGCACAACTTCAAAAGCATGATCCCAATATGGTCTTTTTTGACAAAGATCGGGGTGCAGAACTTTTTGTCAGAGCGGGTGGCGGCACTTATATGCCCTTGAAGAATGGTAGACCGACAGGCATAGCACCGCTAAAAGGCTTAGACTATAACAATCCAGCAGATAGAGTTTTTTTACGCCAATGGATTATAAAGCTTGTTTCGTCTGAAGATCAAAAGATCAGTGAATCAGAAAGACAAGATATCACGGCAGCTGTTGAGCAGCTTGCCTTGTTGCCAAAAGAACAACGGACAATCTCGGCCTTACAAATGTTTTTTGACACCACGCATAGGGAGGGGATATCGGGTCGTTTAGAAAGATGGTGTAAAGGCAATGCCTTAGGGTGGGTTTTTGACAATCCTGATGACGACATTGGCATTGATGCAAAATTTATTGGTTATGACATGACGGATTTTTTAGACAATAATGAAATTCGTCCACCCTTGATGATGTATCTTTTTCATAGGATTTTATCTCTGATTGATGGGCGTCGTATTATCATTGTCATTGATGAATTTTGGAAAGCCTTAGAGGATGATTCCTTTAAAGCCTTTGCGCAAGACAGGCTGAAAACTATTCGTAAACAAAATGGTTTGATGTTGTTTGCAACGCAATCTCCCAAAGATGCGATCAATTCGACCATTGCTCACACCATTATAGAGCAATGTCCAACACAGATTTATTTTCCCAATCAAAAGGGCAATCATGGGGATTATGTAGAAGGTTTTAAATTATCGGACAGAGAATTTAACCTGATACAATCAGAATTAAGCCGTGAGTCACGGCGTTTTCTCATCAAACAAGGGCAAAGTTCAGTTGTAGCAGAGCTGAATTTACGCGGCTTTGATGATGAAATAGCCATTTTAAGTGGCACCACCAAGAATATTGAACTCCTAGAGACCATTATGGATGAAGTTGGACAATCTCCAGAAAAATGGCTTCCTATTTTTCAAGAAAGGTCAAAACAATGAAAAAACTTTTATTGGCAACAGCCGTCTATGCAGCTTCATTTGGCTTTCAAACAAATGCCTTCGCACAAATGCCTACATTCGATTTACAATCTTTTACGCAAGGGGGAAAGCAACTTGAACAATTGAAGCAACAAGTTGATAAAGCAAAACAACAAATTCAACAAGGCAAACAACAGCTTGAGCAATTAAAGAGCCAGCTCGATCAAGCGAAACAATTATATAACTCCTTAAATGTCAAGCCTGACATCTCGGGATTGAAAGACATGTTTAACAAGCAAGGGAGCAGTGGCGCCCTCCCTTCAGATTTCAACCACTTTCAACAATCGATGGGCAGTGGCGGTGGCGGTGGCGGCGGCGGCGGCGGGAGCAGCAGCAAAAACGCGCAAAAATGGCAAGAAGAACTCTTATACAAAGAGCCCGCGGGGGGCGCAGGATCAAAAGAAGCAGTAGATGCTTTTTACGCACAGGAAGTGAAAAAAGCTGAACAGCGCGTAGTAGGACAAGCAGCCAAAGGACAAGACGTCTACGAAGAAGCCAGTGAAACACAAAAAAACATTACCAAGCTCCTTGACGAACTTGGAAGTACTAAAGATGCGGGTAAAATTCAAGGCATTCAAGCACAATTAGCAGCGGTACAAGCAGACCTCCAAACAAAAATACTCCAAATGCAAGCCGCCATGATGATTCAACAAGCAGAAGAAAAAGCGGCAGAAAGACGTGAAGCGGAAGAATTTAGAGCACGATACAGAGCTTTGGCCAAAAAACTGCGTGGTCAATAAACGAGAAAAAAGAGGGGCTTGAACATGAACAAGATCATCATAACAACATTGCTACTTTGCACAGCGCTGATCACGACTGGTTGTGAAAAAACCTACAGCGTAGAAGAACTTAAAAAAAATAAAAAACTGATGGAAGAAGTATTAGTGAAATGTTTGACGTCAGGGGATTTGAATTCGAAAAATTGTAAAAATGCAGAGCAAGCTGAATTTGAAACCCGTAAAAAATGGAGAGGCTTTGGCTCAACAAATGACGATAAACAAGAATCTGAAAAGAAACAGGACAATAAATCATGAATAAAGTTCTCGTAACAACATTGCTGCTTTGCACAGGGCTCATCACAGCTGGCTGTGAAAAAACTTACAGCGTCGCAGAATTTAAAAAAGATAAAAAATTGATGGAAGAGTGGAATGCTAAATGTGGATTCGCAGGAACTGCAAAAAATTGTGAAAACCTAAGATTAGCACAACTTGAACTTGAAAAGGAATATGAAGCAAAAGCTGAAGAAAGAGCCCGTAAAGCTCAAGAGAATCTTGATAAAGCATTTGAAAAAACCAGAATTAGATTGAGAGAGGAGATTCAAAGAAATCAAGCTGAATATGAAAGAAGGCAAGCTGAACAACAAGAGAAAGAACGAAAAGCAAAAGAACAACAGGATAATTAGATTATAAAATACACAACGAATAGCGGAGCATCTCAATGGCAATAATAACCAAAGGCGTATTTACTGACATAGATGATATGTTGATGAAGAACCTTACAGATACAATGGATAAAACCATTTCACATTACTATTGCGCTTTAGCTGCTCAACTTAAAGAGCTTTGTACACTCTATAATATATTTATGGCAAGATTATGTCTGTGCTCTAGATTTATCATCACTGGTTATAAAAACCGATAACACAAGCAGAATTTAAAGATTGTGCTCAAACCTCAAAAACTGAAAGGAAAAAGGGGAAATATTGATGAATAAAGTTCTCATAACAACATTGCTGCTTTGCACTGGAATTATCACAGCTGGATGTGAAAAAACCTATAGCGTAGCAGAATTTAAAAAAAATCCAAAATTATTTGATGAATGGGTCACGAGATGTGGAGGGATAGGAACTTCAAAAAATTGTGAAAACCTAAGAGTAGCAGGCGCTGAACTTGAGAAAGAACGTCGGGCAAAAATTGAAGAAGAAAATCGCAAAATAGATGAAAAATTTAAAGCTGAACAAAAAGCCTGGATTGAAAAAATTGAAGCTGATACTAATAGATTACGAGCAGAACGAGAAGCAAAAGAGCGTGCTAAACAAAACCAAGATAATAATTAAATTATAAAATACACAACGAATAGCGAAGTATCTAAATGGCAATAGTAACCAAAGGTGTATTTACCGAAATAGACAATATGTTGATGGATCCCCTTACAGACACAATGGATAGCACCATTACACATCGCTATTGCGCTTTAGCTGCTCAACTTAAAGAGCTTTGTACACTCTATAATATATTTATGGCAACATTATGTCTCTGCCCTAGATTTATCATCACTGGTTATAAAAAACCGATAACACAAGCATAATTTAAAGATTGTGCTCAAAACTTGTAAAACTGAAAGAAAGAAGGGGAAATATTGATGAATAAAGTTCTCATAACAACATTGCTGCTTTGCACTGGAATTATCGCTGCTGGATGTGAAAAAACCTACAGCGTCGCAGAATTTAAAAAAGATAAAAAATTGATGGAAGAGTGGAATGCTAAATGTGGATTCGCAGGAACTGCAAAAAATTGTGAAAACTTAAGATTAGCACAACTTGAACTTGAAAAGGAATATGAAGCAAAAGCTGAAGAAAGAGCTCGTAAAGCTCAAGAAAGCCTTCATGAAGCATTTGAAAAAACTAGAGCTGAAATGAAGGCTAAACTTGCAAGAAGAAGAGCTGAACTAGAAGCAAAAGAACGCGCAAAAGCCGAACGAGAAGCAGAAGAGCGCGCTAAACAAAACCAAGATAATAATTAAATTATAAAATACACAACAAATAGCGGAGCATCTCAATGGCAATAGAAACCAACGGTGTATTTACTGACATAGACAATATGTTGATGGAGCCCCTTACAAAGACAATGGATAGCACCATTACACACCGCTATTGCGCTTTAGCTGCTCAACTTAAAAAACCTTACAGGCTGTACAATAGATTTATGGCAAGATTATGTCTGTGCTCTAGATTTATCATCACTGGTTATAAAAACCGATAACACAAGCAGAATTTAAAGATTGTGCTCAAAACTTGTAAAACTGAAAGAAAGAAGGGGAAATATCTATGAATAAAGTTCTCATAACAACATTGCTACTTGGCACTGGAATTATCGCTGCTGGATGTGAAAAAACCTACAGCGTCGCTGAATTTAAAAAAAATCCAACGTTGATGGAAGAGTGGATTGCTAAATGTGGATTAGCAGGAACTGCAAAAAATTGTGAAACCCTAAGATTAGCACAACTTGAACTTGAAAAGGAATATGAAGCAAAAGCTGAAGAAAGAGCCCGTAAAGATCAAGAAAAATTTGATAAAGTAATGGAAAAAGCTAGAGCTAAAATGAAGGCCGATCTTGAAAAAATGAGAGCTGAGAATGAAAAATTCCGAGCTGAACAAGAAGCAAAAGAACGCGCTGAAGAAGAACGAAGAGCAAAAGAGCGCGCGGAACAACAACAAAATAACCATTAAATTATAAAAATACACAACGAATAGTGGAGCATCTAAATGGCAATAGAAACCAAAGGTGTATTTACCGAAATAGACAATATGTTGATGGAGCCACTTACAAATACAATGGATAAAGCCATTAACAATCTTTCATCAAGTTTAGGTGCTCCGCTTAAGCTATCTTGTACAATCTACATTATATTTATGGGATACAATATCATCTATGGGCGTTCTTCCATGCCTCTGTGGGAGTTTATAGCGACAACTTTCAAACTTGGCATCATTGTTGCACTCGCCACAAATGCCGCTTACTACAATACGTGGGTCAGGGATATATTTTTCAATGATCTGCCGAATGCCATTTCAAATGTCACACAAGGTACAGCACACTTAGATAAAAATGTATGGGACAATATGATGAACCAAGCTGCTGCACACGTTTTTGATGCAGCAGACAAAGCAGGAATATTGTCAATGGGTAAGTTTCTTGCTGCATGGATTGCTGGTCTTATCTGCCTATTTATTGCTGCTGTTTTTTGTATCATTGGTTTTATCGTCTCATTAGTGGCTAAACTGGGTTTATTTCTTGTCATATCAATAGGGCCTCTTTTCATAAGCCTCTATATGTTTTCATCAACAAGGCGTTTTACAGAAGCATGGTTAAATCAAACAGTAAACTTCATCATACTTCAGGTATTAGTCGTGATTCTTGGTGGCTTATATGTACAGATTTCGATAAACATTTTTTCAGCAGGTCTTGACGATATTATGATTTCTTTAATTCAATTCTTGGCTGTCGGCATTTGTGGTATTTACCTTTTCTTCCATTTACCGGGCATTGCTTCCGCTTTAGCCTCTGGAGGAGCCTCCCTTACGGGAGCAACAAAATTAGGAGCAGACTCAGTAAAAACGGCTGGGAAAGCTGCTGAAGCAGGTGCTAAGGCTACACTGAAGGGTGTAAAAAAATTAGCATCACTAATAGCACAATTAGCAAAGGCCTAAGTTCAAATGCGGGAATTTAAAAAAATTGGGATTATCTTACCATTTCTCTTTCTCAGTGGCT
>NZ_JBHIMK010000559.1:0-579 GCF_042194085.1 Bartonella sp. MU70NMGDW | reverse complement strand
GATATGTTGTTAATGGAGTGGTTAGCAAAGGTACAGTCACAATTAGAAAGGCAAAAAAATTATATTGTGGGACAGCGTACCAGTCGTGCAAAAGGAACGGTGAAGTTAGAATTTATGGTGCATAAGCAGGGGAGTATTTTTTCTAGTCGTGTAGCAGTCTCTGCTGGTAATCCGGAACTTGATCGATTAGCGATGGCGGCACTTCAACGCGTTGGTTCTTTTCCACCCCCCCCCCCATCAAAAGTGAATAAAATAATCAGAGTATCCTTGATATTTAGCTGATTTTTTATATGGGGCGCTTTTCTTATAATATATTGATTTAGAATGATAATTCATCATTTTGTATTTGAAATAAAAGATCCTAATAGCATAGGGTTTTCTCATTTTGAATTTATTGATACTGAATCAATTAAAATTACTTGCGTATACATCATAAGCAGGTTGGTATGTGGGTGCTATTTAAAAAGGAATAAAAACACGTCTTATGAACGCTTTCAAAGTACTATTTGGGAAGTTAAGGCATATTATTTCCGTCGACCAGAAAGCAGGTCGGTTTTTATATCTATTTTCCCAGTGAGT
>NZ_JBHIMK010000558.1:0-586 GCF_042194085.1 Bartonella sp. MU70NMGDW | reverse complement strand
GCTCTAATCCTTCTTTCGATATCTTTCTCATCTGACGCTCCATAAAAAAAGCCCCACAAAAGTGAGGCTGGATAAAAATGTTTTTTTATGATCTCTATTGACTATGCTCTTTGATCAGTTGCTCGACTTCTTCAACACGAAAGCCAAGTTGAAAGAGCGGTGCATATTCGCTTTCCTGTAATTCATACTGACAACGCTTTTCTACAAAATCACCATTTGAATCAAACGGCATGGTTGTTGTTAGACAAACCTTATGCGTGTCATCTTCAATCCCCTCTTCTCCCTCTCCAAGCTCTTTAACAAAGACCCAATAAAAACGCGTCTCTAAAAGAACCTCTAACCTCCTTACGGTTTCAGCCTTATCAAAGGAAAGCATATTCATATAATCTTCTTTGCTATTTAAATGCTCTGGATAATCTATCATCTACCCCTCCTAAATATAATGCCGTGGATAACTACAGCCACGGGCGCTAGCCGATTCATAAATAGCATTCCGTATAATGACTGCGCGCAGATGTGGAGTGATATTCGTAGTATCTGACCAGTCTCCACCAGCCAACAATGCATACATATCTTTTTTAAACTG
>NZ_JBHIMK010000557.1:327-591 GCF_042194085.1 Bartonella sp. MU70NMGDW | reverse complement strand
CAAGCACAATTGATAGCTTTATTGGACGATTTGCCGGAAAAGTTAAAAAAACACTGACTGTGGAAGAAATGAACGAAATTGCTGCCTCTGGTTGGGCGGGGAAAAAGTGAAGATTTCTGTAGATACAAATGTTTTAGCCCGCGCTGTTTTACAAGATGATAAAAAGCAAGGTGAAATAGCAAGTAAGATCTTAAGAGAAGCTTCTCTCATCGCGATTTCTTTGCCCTGGCTCTGCGAACTTATCTGGATACTCCGCCGCGGGGC
>NZ_JBHIMK010000557.1:0-306 GCF_042194085.1 Bartonella sp. MU70NMGDW | reverse complement strand
ACGCGTAATGTCGTCATGAATCGACCAGCTGTTGAAGCCGGGCTTGCTATGCTTGAGGCTGGTGGAGATTTTGCTGATGGAATTATATCTTATGAGGGACATTGGCTAGGCGGTGAAACCTTTGTTTCATTTGATAAATTAGCAATAGACCTGCTAACGCAAAATGGGCTCTCAGCAAGACTCCTTTCTTAACCTTGTCAGTTAAGATCGTGATGGTGTCATTGTTATAGGAATAATGGGGCTTACTTTTTAAGCTTAGCGCATTTTTCTCTTCTATGATAAATTTATCCTATCATGCCCTAAACC
>NZ_JBHIMK010000556.1:0-607 GCF_042194085.1 Bartonella sp. MU70NMGDW | reverse complement strand
CCTGAGATGCCTTTGAGCACGCCGGAGGATACTCCTAAGGTTGCGCCTGAGATGCCTTTGAGCACGCCGGAGGATACTCCTAAGGTTGCGCCTGAGATGCCTTTGAGCACGCCGGAGGATACTCCCAAGGTTGCACCTGAGATGCCTTTGGAGGCACCACCGGAGGATACTCCCAAGGTTGCACCTGAGATGCCTTTGAGCACACCGGAGGATACTCCCAAGGTTGCACCTGAGATGCCTTTGAGCACATCGGAGGATACTCCCAAGGTTGCACCTGAGATGCCTTTGAGCGCGCCGGAGGATACCTCTAAGGTTGCACCTGAGATGCCTTTGAAGGCTCCGGAAGATGCGCTCAAGCCTGCGCACAAAAATGAAGAGATGATATCGCCAAAAGAATTGGCTCCAATGGTACAGAAGGTACCAGCAGAGCAGATTGTTCATCAAGCACCCAAAATTACACTTCCAGAAAAAATTTTTCTTCCACAGTTTAAACCAAAATTTGACGAAGAATTCCCAAGGAAGAAAGGGGCTGCATTGAATCAAAAGACGCCAAAGCTTAACAAGAAAAACCAAGAGAAACAGACCATTGAAGATATTTTAGCACTGG
>NZ_JBHIMK010000555.1:332-613 GCF_042194085.1 Bartonella sp. MU70NMGDW | reverse complement strand
AATATCAACTTTATAAAATTTCTCTGTATTTTTGACATGCTGTGAAGAAGAATTTGTTTTCTTTTGACCAAAAAGAGAGATGCCCAAAAAATCAAATGCAGCAAGTGGCTGTGGAAAAGAAAAAGCAAAACACAAGCTCATAAATACACAGCGCACAGTTCCTGATTTTAACAAAATTCTTATCTGGTATACCATAAATCAGATACCTTTAATACACTCTGCATTTACTACACTTTAAATAATATAAAAAAAGAAAGGTAAATATAACTACTTCGCACACT
>NZ_JBHIMK010000555.1:0-311 GCF_042194085.1 Bartonella sp. MU70NMGDW | reverse complement strand
GCGATACATAACGCCCCCCCTCCCCTCATATCTTCACAAAATTTTACCCTGTTGTATCACACAAACAGCCTTATTCCTTTTTCTTAACATATTCATTTAGCTTATTATAAATGTTTTATTGCGCTCCATATTATCATGGTTAAATTTGTACAAATAACTTGCCATGAGAACGCTACAAAAACCTGCGTACGTATATAGATCTTTCCATAAAAAAAACCATAGAGATGCTTCTTGATTTTTATGCGTAGATATGATTGTCTCTCCCAAGTCTACAAGGGGGGAGATAAATGATCGCGCGGATTACAACTGTT
>NZ_JBHIMK010000554.1:0-618 GCF_042194085.1 Bartonella sp. MU70NMGDW | reverse complement strand
AAAAATTTGGAGGGCTCCTATGATAAATGACATTTACTGTATTGGACGCAATTATGTTGAACATGTTCATGAACTAGGCAATGTTGTTGAAGATGAACCCGTTATCTTTAGCAAGCCAAACAGTTCACTCGTTTTAGACAATGAAATTTATCTCCCTGATTTTTCAAAAGAAATACATTTTGAAACTGAAATTGTGCTCAAAATCTCAAAGGATGCTTTCATGGTCACGGAGGCAGAAGCAGAAGAATGCTATGATGCCATAGCAATAGGTCTTGATCTCACAGCGCGGGATTTGCAAACAAAACTGAAAGAAAAAAAGCTGCCTTGGCTTTTATCTAAAGGATTTAAAGGCGCCGCATACGTCTCTGACTTCATAAACAAGGAAAAAATAAACAACCCAATAACCTTTGCAATGAAGCTGAATGGCGAAACAAGACAAGTTGGCAATACGCAAAATATGATCTTTAGCTTTGAGAAGATAATATCATTTTTGAGTCACTACATTCAGCTAAGACGTGGTGATCTCATATACACAGGTACTCCACAGGGGGAAGGAAAACTTTCTCAGTTTGACAGAATAGAATTATATCTCAAAGATCAATTAATTTCAGAGCTAAA
>NZ_JBHIMK010000553.1:0-624 GCF_042194085.1 Bartonella sp. MU70NMGDW | reverse complement strand
TCAGCAAATTTCACTACTTTGCTGTTTTTTCGGATCCTTTTAAATACGATTTCATGACTGATGCTCCCGAAAAAAGCTCTATTTCTGATCCATAAGTGTCTTTAAGCGTAGATCGCTGTTGGGGGTATGCTAAATCTTTCTGAAAGGTTGTTTGCGAAATTGTTTGATGATGATTTATAGCATGCGGTTGCATATAGTTTTTCCGTTTCTAATTTTTTGTGTTTCTTAATTACCAATCCATATTCTGGATGCGTAATCCAATTATCCCAAGCGCTTTGCCAATCGCGTTCATTTGCATTTCGACATGGATTGGTTTTTGAAAAGCGTACAAATTTTTCAAATTCTGATAAGGCTTCATCATGCGTTAATCCTTGTTCAGTTGCGTATTGAAAATCGGGTTTGAAATCTTCTAGTATTCTTTCAACTTCTTGTTTTTCGCTTGTTTTCTTAGTTTCTTCAAAAAAGTTTGCTTTCTCTGGAAAATAAGCAGGCATCATCGTGTCAAAGATTTCTGAAAGTTTTTTTCCAACCTTTTTAACTTTTCGTGAAGGCAATTTCGCAATCATCGCTTCGTTAATTTGCCATCGGTTGTTAACTTCGTTTGAAAGATTGATATTTTGCTCG
>NZ_JBHIMK010000552.1:0-630 GCF_042194085.1 Bartonella sp. MU70NMGDW | reverse complement strand
GGAGATTACCTATTGCCTCATGCTTTTATTTATCACATGTCTTTTTGAACTCACTCCCCCCCTCACGCAAAACAAAATGTCCCAAACAAAATATACTTGGATTGCCATTTACGGGCTTTCTTAAAAAAACATCTCTTAAAGCACCCAAGACCATTTCACAACAACGCCCGTGAATAATAGCAGCCCCTACTGCGCACGCGCTATCATTTTTACACTTGTGAAGAAGCAAACCAGCACCATTACACACTGTACCTACCTTCAATTTGTGACAGCTCTTGACACTTGAGACGATTCATAAGAGGCATATCCTTGCTTTATTTTTTTATCCACAGACGCTCATCCCGCCTATAACATGTAAAAAACATGGTTTTGATTGATTCATTATAAAAGAAGTTGAAATGAGAAGATCTTATGATATTTACAGCTTTTGTTCAATATAAGAAATAAAAAAATATCATTATAAATCAACATATTGTATAACTTTGATATTCCTTCATAAAGGTAAAGATGGTAGCGTATAGTGGAATTTATAAACTTACGGGGAGTTTTACGTAATCCCCATTCCACGAATGTCAATGTGAAATGGAGCATCCACTGAGAGATGTCTATCTCAAACAGCATGATGTGCAA
>NZ_JBHIMK010000551.1:0-630 GCF_042194085.1 Bartonella sp. MU70NMGDW | reverse complement strand
CAGAAGCGTTTGGCACGCATTTCAATTGCCAATTTATCCATGGGTTCATGCGGTGTTTTTGCTCGTGAGATGCGTCCATTTGGTTCTCTGATACATCCTTTAATTCGAGGACGACCACGTTTTGCATGTTTTTTTCTTTTAGCCATATTTTTTCAATCAGAATGGGACGCTATCGTTAAGAGCTGTTCTATAATCTTGAGCACCTGAAGCGATAGCATAATTTTGAGAAGTAATAGGTGAAGGGGTAGGGGATGCCGATTGATCTTTCTTTGCATCAAGCAAATACAATTCACCTTTGAATTGTGGTAAGACAATCTCTGTTGTGTAACGGTCATGCCCATTTTTATCTTGCCATTTGCGTGTCTGTAATTTTCCTTCTATGTAAACCTTTGAACCTTTGTTTAGATATTGAAGTGCAATTTTTGCCAAATGTGGATTAAAAATCACAACTGAATGCCATTCTGTTTTCTCTACTTTTTGATTGGTTTTTTTATCTGTATAGCTCTCAGAAGTCGCTATACTAAAATTGACTATTTCTGCTCCAGAATTCATTGTTTTGCTTTCGGGATTAGCACCAAGGCGCCCGATTAACGTCACTTTATTTAGCATATTTGTAGCCCCATTAGATTA
>NZ_JBHIMK010000550.1:0-632 GCF_042194085.1 Bartonella sp. MU70NMGDW | reverse complement strand
CAATAACAGATTTATTAACAAGTAGTAGAAAATAACCTCCGTAGAAAATCCAATCTATATTAAAAAAGAATGAATTTCTCTATAAGGACTTCATAATTTTTGTCCTGTTTTAAGCAAGCTCTCACTGTATCAAAACGCATTCTACAGATACAATTTTAGAAAAAAACGACTTAAATATCATAGAAAAACTTTCCTAAAGAGAACATAAGCCAAAAAATTCAGCTGTATTAAACTTTTACCCCCTCTTTTTCTATCTTCCTAAGGACTCTTTTATTAAAAATTCTAGAATTTTCTACAATCCAAATCCATAAACAACAAACATTTTTTCAAAGCACAAAGGTTTTATTATAAATAACATAAGGCGTTCTTTTAGAAACATTTTCAAATGCGAAGATGGAAAGAATTTTCAACATCATACAATAAAATCTCAAAGCTATTTAAAATAAACACATGACAAAAGTAAAAAATACTATTTTTCACTCTTAATAGATATCCAAAAAGGAGCAAATTGAAATGACTTTTTTCCACATATTGAAACGATAATAGAAAGACAGAATAAGTAAGCCATGATAAAGAGTATTTACAGATTTCTTCTATTCAAGACTTCAGCAATAACAGCACGTGTTATTTTT
>NZ_JBHIMK010000055.1:0-12294 GCF_042194085.1 Bartonella sp. MU70NMGDW | reverse complement strand
TGCCTCTTTGTAACCAGCTCCTTTATAAAGAGACAATCCTTCTTGAAAAGTTACACTTGAGACCCACTGGACTTGCCCTTTCATAGAATTCATGGGATTGACGAGCTTAAAGCACACAACAAATAAGCTTTAAAATATCCACCACGCCCTTTAAAAAACGCTTCAACCTGTCAAAGAGACTTATCACCACACCTCAAACTATATATCTACCCATGCCTCAAAGGACAATATTTCACGACATGGACAAGATAAATATTTCCCCCTCTTCATACAGCAACCTTCTCCCCATCACCCTCCCCTCCCTATTACACCCCCTCCCCATTACCCCTATTGTAACAAACAGCCCTCATCATACACTTTTCCCCCAATATCGCGATATCCTTAGCTCTTGAGACAATTCATTATCGTCATTGTGCGTCTTTTCTTGTACAATTCTACACAGCTTTCCTGATCTTATGACGAACAAGAGACATGGCTTTGATTGCAGCATAATCTAGATTTCTCATTCAAGATCAATAACGACTAAAACATCATTATAAATCAATATTTTATCATTAAAACACCCCATTGATTTTTTTACAAAATTAAAAGCATCATCCCTTAAACGAAAGAAAAATCCCCCACCAACAATCCCTTCCATCATCAACAACTTATACCGGTAACCATCCACCCACCACGCCACCGCTAATACGACAGCCAGCATAGCCCCAATCGCCAACACAATCGCGACACCTAAGCTTTACCCCCGCAAAACCTTCCAACCATCGCCTTCCCAATTCCATCAATAAAATACCACGGATTTCAAAACCACAATTCTTCCCTCTCCCTTCACCTTTCCCCCTCCTTTATCAAAGGAGAGAATGTTTTTTGCCTCATCAAAAACTTTCCCATTAAAACAACATATTTTGCTGAATAGCCAATGAATGAGCTTTTTTCTGTAGATTTTTTGCCGCAATAAAAAAGGGAAAATAATCGTTTTGCTGTTGACAGAATATGAAAAATCGTATTTAATGATAGGTGCGGTAAGGGATTTTTTGCGCCCAGATTTCATCAGAGAATTTTTGCATTATTATAGGCTGTTATAAAACAGTGTGTTTCGCGACAATGTTTAAAAGTCTCTTGTTTAAAGGTATCTTTCATTTTTTTCTGACTGTTTTCTTCTGCATCATCCAATTTGCATCACCAACAGCCCTATAATTTTGAGATTTTCAAAACAAGCCGTATCCAATAAGGGCTCCCAATAGAACGCTTTAATAAAAGTACCCCAATAAAAATACGGATACAACACATCACAGAAATGATGAGCAATATACGAATAATAATATGAAAACGACCAGGATATGCTTTCATCGCCTCATTTTTCAAGATGCGAAGGCTTTTTTTCAAAACATTGTTTAGCCAGAATTGAAGAACATAATGTCATCCATTGATTATCAATATGGAAGCTAATATTATGAAGCCACAAGATTCTTCTCTCCCTTATTCCTCACAAACACAAGGAAGGGCAAATGCACCAGAAGGGGCGCGTGCAACTGCATCATTAGACAATCTTGCTGCACATTCAGAACAACAAAGCAGCGAAAAAGAAGGAAATGTCCCGTTCAATCATGAGGAATTAAAAAATATCATTGCTCGTTTAGAAGAAGACATCTCAACGGATCGTTGGTTTACAACTGATTATGCAAGCATAGATCTTAAACTGATGCCAGCCTTAGTGGAACAAGCAAATCGTAAATATCCTGAAATGCGCCTTCAATTGGTAGCGTCATCTCACGACTTTGCCCTTGCACTAAAAGAAGCCATCGAAAACGGCATTCAATCTTCTAGATTTATCATTCACACAAAGGATAGAGGAATTCATTTTTCAGTGATTGATCATCAAACCATCGATGACAAAACGTCCGTGATATTTTTTGAACCTACAACACTTAACAATATGAGATCAGCAGTCTAGCATTAAGGACACAACTGGCCCTTAAAGCGCATGAATTGTCTAACTGTTCTTTTGCCATGGCAGAAATGGACATTCAGCGAAGCTCTTCTGAATGTGGAATGTTCAGCTTAAGCCTTGCCAAAAAGCTTTATTCGGAAGCTCAAAAATTAGAACGACTGCACAAAGATAATATTAAGGGTGTGTTATGTGAACCAGATACGCCTTTATCTGCTGAAAAGTTAGATACATATCTTCCAACCACTTTTTATAAACACGTGCAAGGAAGAAGACGTCTTGGGGAATATCTAAAAGCCAATCCGGATGCGGAACATGAAACAGTAAACAAAAAAGGCGAAACTCTGAGAGAGAGATTTGAAAGAAGCTTAAGTTCAGCAGAAGGAAAAACTGTTTCTGTTTCACAACATAGAAAAAGAGCGACGGAATACAAATCTCTGATGATGTAAGATGTAATGAGTGTTTTAGCCATATCCGTATTCCACATCCACAAAGAATGAAGCTCTGCGGGTTTACGGTAGGATATAAATGCTATTAGCAAATCTTCTTTTCCCTTTGAAAGAAGTAACAATGCAAAAAGTGAGCAATTACCTCTTCAAACAAAAGGCAAAACAATAATATTCTATTAAAAGTAGCCCATTTTAAAGCCCGTATTTTAAAACTTTGAACAAACATAAAACACGCAAGTTTTGAAAAGACCTGCCCGCACTTTCTTATAAAGCAGCTGAAAAATGATTTTTTCCTTAATCTTCAAGAGATAAAGGTTCTTTTTCAAAACATTATTTGGTCAAAATATAAAAAATAATATTGCCTCCCGATTATAACCACGGAGGTTCATATTATGAAGCCACAAGATTCAAAAGATACTGCCGCTCATGCCTCACAAATAGCAGAAAGTAACATCGAAAATGAATCCTTAGAAAGCCTTATTGCCCGTTTAGAACAACTCAACGCTCCTCAAAAAGAAGAGAGCACCTTGAGTCAGGAAAAGTTGAAAGCTATTATTACAGACTTAGAAGATGATCTCGTCACCGGCCGTTGGATTAACTCTTATTATGAAAACATAGATATTAGATTGATGCCGGCTCTCGTAGAAAAAGCAAACAGCAAATATCCAGCAATGAATCTCAAATTGGCTCTTACAGCAGAAGAGTTTTCACACGCACTAAAAGAAGTCGTTGAGAGCGACGCAAAATCTGCTCGATTTATAGTAAATTCGGGAAGCAAAATCCACTTTGCAGTCCTTGATTATCAAAAAGTTGATGACAAAATCTCTTTGATTATGCTTGAACCTACAACATTTCAGAATATCACTGCTTACAAACTAGGGATAAAAATAAATCAAACCCTTCAATGTCTTCAACTGCCTCCTTATTCTTTTACCACGGCAGAAATGGATATTCAGCGAAGCTCTTCTGAATGTGGAATATTCAGCTTAAGCCTCGCCAAAAAGCTTCATCTTGAATCTGATAAATTAGCAAGATTGCACAAAGATAATGTTAAGGGTGTATTATGTGAACAAAATTCATCTTTATCTGCTGAAAAGTTAGATTCCTATCTTCCCATCAGTTTATACAAACATGCGCAAGGAAGAAAACGTCTAGAACAATATTTAAAAGCCAATCCGGATGCTGAACATGAAACAGTAAACAAAAAAGGTGAAACTCTGAGAGAGAGATTTGAAAAAAACTTAAGAACAACAGAAGGAAAAACTGTTTCTGTTTCCTCCCACCCAAAAAAGGCTCACTGAATACAAATCTTTGATGATGTAATTGAGGTTTTTTCCATATCCATAAAGAACGAGGCTCTGCTGCTTGACGGTGGGGTATAAATTGCTGTTAGCAAATCTTTTTTTCCGTTTGTAAGCAATTAAAGAGTTAAACAGCAAGCAACGTGACCTCTTAAAGACAAAAAGCTGAATACATAAAATATTTTAGGATTTTGGATGTTAAGTAAAAGCACCCGCCTCCTCCTGTAGCTTTTTTCTAAGAGTTGTCCACTTTTATCTCAAGCGCCTCCACATCAGTACCACTTGCCAAAACAACCGCAAACAGCCACTCTCTGTCCCCCACAATCACACCATCCGTTCTCCCCATCTCTCCCCCCTCACAACCACCGCCAAAACAACCGCAATCACCAACACCAATGCTAACACAAATCATTGTGCAACCCTCCAACCCCTGCCGCGCCAACAATGCCTTCTAAGAATTCCATTCACCAACATATATGTCACCCCTCCAACCTCACTTCTCATGCCACCGCTAACACAACCGTAATGCCACCGTAATGCCATTGCGTACATCAACAGCACCAAGTCTCAAAACCAACAACATCTCTCAACGGAAAACACCAGCCCAACCATTATCCCACTTGGACAACCATGACCTCATTCCCTTAAGATGCTACAACTAACCTTTTGATTTCATTAAATTTTCACGTCTTGTCTGTTTTTGCAGAGTGAAAAATTTCACTTTTAATGTGTCGACCAGCCTCACGTTAACGTGAAGCTTTATTTTATGGAGAAGCAAATGAGAAAAATATCATCAGCAGGGCTTGCACTCATTAAACAATGGGAAGGATTGCGTTTGAACGCCTATAAAGATGCCATCGGGGTGTGGACAATCGGCTATGGACATATCAGCGCTGCTGGAAAACCGTTCGTTCACAAGGGCATGATCATTACTGAAAAACAAGCAGAAGAAGTTCTTTTTCAAGATTTAAGACAATTTGAAAACACCGTTGAAAAAAATGTGACAGTTTCCTTAACGGATGAACAATTCGCCGCGCTCGTATCGTTTTGCTATAATATAGGAACATCAGCTTTTTGTAATTCGACCCTGCTCAAAAAACTCAATAACGGCGAATATGAAGCCGTCCCTTCTGAATTACAAAAGTGGACCAAAGCAGGAGGAAAACGTCTTCACGGTTTAGTGCACCGTCGTGCAGCCGAAGCAGGACTATGGGCAAAAGGTGCTTATGTTTCTCCCAACTACCAAACCGTAGAAACGCAAGCACCAATGGGATTTTTCAAAGCAGAAGCGCTTACACCGATTATTGGTTCTTTTTCTGGACTTGGAGGCTTATTGGCAGGCAATGGTCCCATCCAATGGGCATTGGCAGCCATTATGGTTTTAGCCGCCTGTGCAGGCATCTTCTTTGTGGCAAAACGGTTTCGGGAGCAGCGCTTATGATGTGGTGGATGAAAAAAAATCTGATGATAACAGGAGCGGCTCTGACCGCTTTTTTTATCGCTTTAGCAAAAGCTTTCACTCTTGGAAAAAAGATTGAACAACAAAAGCAAATAGAAAAAACACTAAAGTCATCAACAACACGGCTAGAGGTGGAAAATGAAATTAATCAAAAAAGTGATCCTGATGTACGCGCTGCTCTTACTCACTGGTTGCGCGATAAAAACAATAAATGAGCCTTTTTCTTGCGTTGGTTGGATGCCCATTTATTTAGACAAAAAAGATCTCGATATCATCAGCTCAAATCTCGCAAGAGATATTTTAAAGCATAACAAACAAGGGGAAGGCTTGTGTGGGTGGAAACATGGCTAGAAAAAAAACAGAAAAACAAACAGAGCTTACAGAAAAGGAAAAAGAAATCCTACAAGAAATCATCACAACTTATAAAAGTGTAAAAATGATGTCACGTTATACGAAGTGGATTATATTTATCATTTTCCTATTAGCGCTTGATTTCTCACGTATCATAGATGCGTTAGCAAGTATTTTTACACAAAAATCGAATATTCAGCTCTAAAATAAATAAAAAACATGAGACGTGTTAAATCTTTTTTTAAATAAAAAGCCATTCGTTATTTTTTGAAAACACGGAGATTTTATTGATGATTTTTCACGTCTCATGGGAAATTTTTACACACTCTTCAAAAACGCTTTCATGAAATGAATTTAGGAGCATGAAGAGAGATTTTTAACAAACGCGTGAGTCAACAACTTTACTAACATAAGAAAAGGATCATACCAACGCACATTTTCTAAAATAACCTATTGATACTAAAAAATATTTTATACTCTTCACAAATCCCATCGGGAAGATACCATCGCGAAAAAATTTAAAAATATTTAGAGATATTTTTTTAATAATTGCATAAGTAAACAACGCAAAAAGTATTAACTTGCCTAAAATCCCCTTATCTTTACACTTTAAAAAAAAGAGCAATCAGACACCTCCCTACGCATAAATCCCCAATATTTATACCGCCTCTGTTTATAAAAACTCTGTTTATAAAAAAACTGACTATTTGAAAATATTCATGAGAGGCATTTTTATTTTCTTTCAGTATTTCACCCTAGCTCTCTCCACTTGTGAGGTATAAGAAAACGATTGCGATTGTTTCAACATAAGAAAGAATTGAAATGAAAAAATCCACCGCAATAAAAATCTCTTATTCAACATACAAAACAATGAATAATTCTGATCAATAAAAGCGTTGCTCCATTAAAATTTTTGCCATTAAAATCCATTAAAAACGTGAAACAACACGACGACTGTCATTGTTTGCAAGATTTGCAAGAATGCAATGCTCTTGAAAACCGTAAAACCACATCACATTGATTTATAATTATCATTAAGCACTCTTCAACTTGAATTAAAGCCCTGCATATCGCAGGATTTTCTCATTTCCCAACCTGTTTCCTTTTAAAATAATCCAAACTATGTCGCTTGCACATTACAGTGTAGGAGTCAAAACTATACACGCAAGGCATGCCTCACCGTCTCACGGACCAAAGGCTTGTCACAACATTGAGAGCTGGAAAAGTATATGATAACATTAGCGTATTCTTTTATGAAGCGTAAAGGTGATCGTGCCCTATGGTTATGCACTTCATGGGAACTTTGCCCTTATACCATTCACGAGTCCATTGCGAAATCGTCCATTGCGAAATCAGTGTGACAAGCAAGATGTCTCTTAAAAACACGTCAATATGCAAAAATATATATTTGGAGACAAATATATTTGCGGCTTTTCTATTTTACGTGAGAGATTTCACCCAATGCCACGAAACTATATGTCATTTTAGCCCCTGCGAGTTATAGATTGGCTAGGATTTCGTCTGTGGTGTAGCGATTACGCATAACGATGATACAACGCTTATTGGGGTTCTTATTGACCTTTAAACGTCTATCAACCCTATCAATCTTTTTATTTTCCTCACACACACTTGAGTGGACGTAGGTATCGTCCATGTGGATTTCACCATTTAGCGGAAACAAATCTTTTTGGGCTTGGAGTGATTCACGGATTTTATGAGCTAGGACAACAGCAGTTTTGTACTGAACATCTAGGTCACGAGATAGCTGTAGGGCTAATATACCTTTCACCACATTGACGTAGATGACACAGGCAAAAAAATCGTCCGTAATGGCAAATTTATGGTGAGCAAAGATAGTGCTTGATGTTACACTAAAGCAATGCTTACATTGCCATTGTTTACGACTGGCAATGTAATAGGCTTTATGTCGTACTTAGCATTTCGGGCAAACCACGATTTCTGTACTACCCCAGCGCAATTCACACAGCATAGCATAGCACTCGTCATTACTTAACCGAGCAATGGCTAGTGACGACATACTGCGAGCATGGGCTGTTAGTAAAAAGAGTTTTGTCATAATTTAAGCCTGTTAATCATCGTTTGTGATGATTATACACCTTATAACAAATTTTGACAATAGATTTATAATCGTTTATAATGATTATATGTTTTAAATAGTGAGAAAATACGACATGAAACACTCAAAGAGCAATGAATGGCGAAATAAAGCCAAGGGCATTGTTAAAGCGGAAATTGTCCTTAGAAACCTTAGCTATGCTGATGTGGCAGAAAAGTTAAAAGACTTAGGTATTGAGGAAACCCCACAAAACCTTAGCAATAAGATTTCTCGTGGAGCTTTTGGGGCGGACTTTATGTTGCAGGTTTTAACTGCAATTGGGTGCAATAAAATTCGTTTGATTTAATAACATTTTTTATAAACGATAGTTTTGAGTTTGTCTTATTGAGAAGGTTTTAATATGTTTAATAATGATGCACATCTTGAAAGTAAAAATAGTGGCTTATCTAAAGCCAAAAGTGCCAAAAAGGATGAATTTTACACGCAATACAACGATATTGAAAAGGAAATGCAAGCCTACCTTGACTATGACGCTAACGTTTTTCGAGGTAAGATTGTCTTTTTACCATGTGACGACCCCGATTGGAGTAACTTTACCAAGTATTTCGCTCAAAACTTTGAACGATTTGGCTTGAAAAAACTCATTAGCACCAGTTACGCACATACCAGTAAAGATTTACAAGCTGATTATCAGCCGTCTTTATTTGAAACTCAAAGCCCGAATTATGACAAAGATAAATCGGTAAAACAGGGTAAAATATTCATCCTTGATAAAGACAATAACCATGACGGCAAAGTCGATATTAAGGATTTGCAATGGCATTACCTTAATGGCACAGGGGATTTTAAAACAGATGAAATCAAAGCCTTGCGAGATGAAGCGGATATAATTATCACCAATCCACCCTTTTCGCTATTTCGTGAGTTTTTGGCATGGATAGTGGAAGCAGATAAACAATTTTCCATTATTGGAAATATGAACGCCATTACCTGTAAAGACATATTTTCACTCATTAAAAATAATGAAGCATGGCTAGGTGCGACCATTAATAGTGGTGATAGAGAGTTTAGAGTGCCTGAAAGCTACCCACTTGAAGCGGCAGGATTTAGAATTGATGACGAGGGGAATAAATATATTCGTGTAAAAGGCGTTCGTTGGTTTACAAATATCGACCATGGCAGACGACATCAACCCTTGCAACTGATGACAATGGCAGAAAATCTTAAATTTAATAAGAAAATTCAAGGAAAAAATGCTTATCAAAAATACGATAATTACAACGCCATTGAGGTACCCGTAACGATCGCCACACCAAGCGATTATAAAGGTATTATGGGTGTCCCTATTAGCTTTTTAGACAAACACAACCCTCAACAATTTAAAATTATTGGTATGGATTTAGATGTCAAAAATGGATTATTAAGTGATTTAGCTGTTGCTGATTGGAATGGTAAGTTAGACCGTGCTTACATTAAGGGTAACCGAATGTACTCACGAATCCTCATACAAGCAGAATAATGAAAGTGCCTAATATGTATATTGAATATATAGATTATAATGATAGGCAAATGCTATTTGACAATAACCACATGACCCGATGTGATTATTTCAAGAATCTACCATTTAGAATACAGCGTATTGTGCTTACACCTGATAATCAAAACACTCAAAATATCGTTGAGATTGCAAAAAAGCGTTTAAGCAATATAAATTTTAATTCAGCCAATTCGTCAGGTGATACGAGAAATTTAAGAGAAATTCAGTTAAAAGGTTTGTGTGGTCTTATCATTGAGCAATTGTGCTTTACTATGCTTAATCACTACAATACAAGTAAAAATGTTTCTATACAAATAGATAGTTCAAACAATTCTATCAATCAAGTTGATATAAAGATTATAAAAAGATGGAAAGACCAATCAGACATTGAACATCAAGCCGTAAAAACAGTAGAAATACGTTCCTCTTTTCCATTTAAGCCGATAGCAGAGGCTATAATAAAAGATTTTGATATATTAGGTACTTATACTAACCATGTTAAAACTATAGAGATGGATAAAGATTTCTATTTGCGTTTTCTTTTTAGCCTTGATTACAGTAACGGGCAGTACGTTAAAAATAACAAAGTCGGTATAGATTATAGTGCTACTACAGTTAATTTTTTAAGTGAACAGTATTTCGATGATAATTTATTTTTGAAACGAGATTTGGTTGTCTATTTTGTCGGTGGGGCTACCAAAGAAATGATGCTTGATGATACGATATCATATTATGGCTCTATGCAGTCAAATAATTTCAATAAGTCTAGCACCGCAAAATATCGAAAATTAAAAATTAAAAATGCTCTTGATTGTATTTCTATAATTCAACTAATGTTAAATGTTGTCGCTGATGAAGCATCTAACGGGAAATAAGAATAATTTATGAAAACCACGCTTAAGACCTATACCATTGCCGATATCTGTCATGGATTCACCTACAACGAATTTGAAGGCAAAGGCTTATTTGGCTTATCTGGCAAACTTACCATTCAACCTGAATACCAACGCAATTATATCTATGCTGATGGTAAACGTGATGTTGCCGTTATCGAATCTATCCTAAAGGGCTACCCATTGGGTTTGTTGTATTTTAACCAAACAGGGGATGGTATCTATGAGGTTTTAGACGGACAGCAACGCATTACCAGTATCGGGCGATTTGTTACCAATAAATTTGCCATCATGGATAACAATAAGACCCCGCAATATTTCAACTCACTATCACCTGAACAACAAGATTTGATTAATAAAACCAATCTTTTAGTATATGTGTGTGACGGTGAGGAAATCGAAATTAAAAACTGGTTTAAAACCATCAACATTGCAGGCGTACCACTCAATGAACAAGAATTATTAAATGCTGTCTATTCAGGCAAATTTGTAACCCTAGCAAAAGCCGAATTTAGCAACAGCCAAAACGCCAATATTAACAAATGGGCGAGTTATGTGCGAGGATCAGCTTTACGCCAAGACTTTTTAGCCACCGCCCTTGAATGGGTCAGCCGTAACAATGTAGGCGACTACATGAGCCGTCACCGTCATGATGACAACATTAGCGAACTAAAAACCTATTTTAATACCGTAATTGACTGGGTATCAGGGATTTTTACTACTGTTGAGAAAGAAATGCAGGGGTTAGAATGGGGACGACTATATGAAACCTACAAATCCAAGCCTTACAATCCGCAAACCATTAGTGAGCAAGTAAAAACCCTATATGCAGACCCTTATGTCAAAGACCGTAAAGGAACTTTTGAATATGTGCTAGGTGGTATGATGGATAAAAAATTACTTAATGTAAGAGTATTTGATGAAGCTACCAAAAAATCAACCTATGCCAAACAAACCGCCAATGCCGAAGTGAATGGTATTTCAAACTGCCCGCTATGTGCAATCAGTGACAATGTCAATAAAAATAAAATTTGGAAACTTGCCGACATGGATGCAGACCATGTGACCGCTTGGAGTAAAGGGGGTTCAACCGACAAGGCTAATTGTGAAATGTTATGCAAAACTCATAATAGAGCTAAGGGTAATAAATAACACAAATCACTAATAAACATTGGTTTTGTGCAAGTGCTACATAATGACGAAATTTCACAAAAAAAAGATATGCAAGCAACAAAAGTTTGAGGCATCATCTTCATTATTTAATAAGATATTACTATAAATACCTTTAAAAGTCATAAAGCAAAAAGATGATGACAAGATGCGTGCTTATATACCTTTACATTCTTTCTCAATGAGGCTGTCTTTCTATTGCAGAGATTAACCAAACAGAGATATGCTTGTCCCAATATACAAAAACCCTTTAAAAGAGCAAATCCTGAATTTTTTTTCATACAAAAGCTTGAAATACCAGCATCTTATTCATAAAAAAACAAACCAGCCCCAGCATGCTCTGTCTAACTTTCTCTCTTCAACTTTCAATGGGTACAAACTCTTGCGTTAGTTCATAAAAACCATTCGCCCTTCTAAAGCGCAAACACAGGATTTTTTTAATGGTGCATGCATAAACTTAAAATGAAAAAATAGAACTGTATAAGAAAGAAATGACTATAAATCAAAAAGTTGTATTTTTATCAATAAAATATTTTCAAAGAAAACCACGATCCCCGCACAATAAAAACATCTCATAAATGCAAGAGAAAAAGTCATGAATAAAGAGAGAGATCTATTCACAATAGCGATACATCAACCAATGAAAAATAAAAAATGCTATAAGATCACTGTCGTAAAAGGGATAACTGTACGAAACGTGAAAAAGCATTAAAAAAAACGGGCACAGAAGGCCCGTTTCTTTATTACTTCTATGGAATAAGAGCTTAGAAATCCATTCCGCCCATTCCACCCATTCCGCCACCTAAGCATTGGAGGCATTGGTGTATCTTTCTTTGGAACTTCAGCAACCATTGCTTCTGTTGTAATTAGAAGGCTAGCAATTGAAGCCGCATTCTGGAGAGCAGAACGCAAAAACTTTCACTGGATCAACAATTCTTGAAAGCAATCAAATCACCAAATTCACCGGTTGCAAAACGTGAAAAAGCATTAAAAAAAACGGGCACAGAAGGCCCGTTTCTTTATTACTTCTATGGAATAAGAGCTTAGAAATCCATTCCGCCCATTCCACCCATTCCGCCACCAGGCATTGGAGGCATTGGTGTATCTTT
>NZ_JBHIMK010000549.1:0-632 GCF_042194085.1 Bartonella sp. MU70NMGDW | reverse complement strand
ATCAAGCGGCTTAGTATCCAACTTAAAGACAGATCACGCCCAAGCCTTTGCGCACGCGCCCATTCTGCTCTTAAATTCTGCTCCGCTCTTTCCAAAACAAAGGAGCCTTCATCCGGTAACAACCAAAAATCAGCAGAAACATTGATCATCCGCTGTACCGCGCTTTTCACAAAGATGTGGTCATTGGTCATTTTAACATGGGGGGCATCAAGGGCTGCTTGTACCTTGGCAATTAAAGCCTCATCAGCCACCCCTGAAGGGGCGTCACTAAAAAGCGCAACATGAATAAGTGGACTTTTAGCCACACGATAAACAAAAGCATCTTTGACATGGATATCGCTTGAGAGGGCAAAATATTGATAACGTGGCGCTGTGCCCCCTGTGGAATGCCCTTGTCTATTCAAGCGAATGCGGCGGCGAAACCGCTCATCATCTTCATCCAAAAGGCGCGTGACCCCATGAAAATCCCCCAAATGATCTAAACTTGTTCCACGGGCAAATGTGAGTAAATTATCTCGCGCCACTTCATTAATTCGCTGGCGCAAAAGCAACTCTTCATAAGCCGCCGCTTGCAATTGAATGACAACCGGATCATAAGCCGTCTTTTCCACATTATAAGGAATATGATGCGC
>NZ_JBHIMK010000548.1:0-633 GCF_042194085.1 Bartonella sp. MU70NMGDW | reverse complement strand
TAATACGTAACCCACCACCTGTATGAAAAGTCAATTCACCTTGCTTTAAAAGCCCACTTTTTCCATACAGTCGCTGTTGCCAATTTTTCCCTTCATCTTCAGACAAAAAAGAGATGTCATTTAAAATCACTTTCAAGTTACCATCAATTTTTGGGACATCAACAAAAGAAGATGTAAAAACTAGAGAAACATCAAAACCGTCAAAAGTTATATTTCCCAACAAATCATTCTTTTCATGTTTCAGATCAAAGCGCAAAAATTCTGCCGTTATTTTTTGAGGCGTATCTTTTGTCTCTAACGGCTGAGTAATCATGTCATGCGTATTTTGCAAAGATGCTTGATCTTCTACATTTTCCTGTGTCGTTTTTTTATCTATTGTTTGTTCTCCTAATGCTTCTTGAGGCTTTTGATCTTCAAGGGAAGAGGAAAGAGGTGAAATTTCAAGCCCTTCAGCTATAAACTTCAATGTTTTACCCGTTTTCCAATAAGGTTCTGTTTCAATAACCAAATTGCGCCAACGCGATACTATGGAAGTTTGTCCGGAAAAAACAATTGATGCAGGAGAATGAACATTAAACTCGACCAAATGAGGTGCATAAATTGGTGCACCAGCTGTCAAACGCCCCGTCGATA
>NZ_JBHIMK010000547.1:0-645 GCF_042194085.1 Bartonella sp. MU70NMGDW | reverse complement strand
AAGCGGTAAACTGCCATCTAGATTAATGGTATCAGCCTCACGTATATTGATAGCACGAAAAACACCAAGGCGCGCAAGACGTTCATTTGCCTTCGCTAACGCATCGGAATCGTATTTCTGACCTTGCTTCAATCCGGTCATCCATGCGATATAAGCTGAATCTACACGTGGTTTATTACTTATATTACGCACACTTAAAGGACCATAATGAGCCTTTTGTCCAAGATCAACAACAATCCGTCCTTCAACACGCAACGCAGCATGATCAGCCACGACCTCACTTTTCATAATTTTAGCTTTGGCATAACCTTGTTGACGCCATCCTTCTATCGCCCATTTTTCTGCTTTCAAAATGGTTTCAGATTTAGCAATAGCCCCAACTTTATAGCCCAATTCTTCAATTGTGGGCATTTTATGCGCTTTACGTTTTTCAAACGGAGCTACTTTATCAATATCTGCAATACTAAAAACATATTGTGGACCGGCATTAATTGTAATAACAATATTGGATTGTGCTGGAAGTTGAGTTACCGGACTTAAATCAGCGACTTCTAAGCCATTAATTTTAATACTAATAACACCACCGTAGCGTCCATCAGCATAAAGAGCAGAAAGAATTGCTCGATAATCTGAACGCGCCTTGGC
>NZ_JBHIMK010000546.1:0-653 GCF_042194085.1 Bartonella sp. MU70NMGDW | reverse complement strand
AATACAAAACGCAAAGACCAATTATGCTCCGGCTTCTATCAAAAGAATATAAACCTAAAAAGCTTCTCAAAACACAACTTTTCATAACCTAAAAAATAAGGCTTTTATTTGCTAAATTAAATCCAACGGTGCTAAAATGATATTTTCACATCTTATTTTATGACTCATATGCTGGATAAACCGATACCATCACACATTTTGCCAGCCTCCAATGTTGCAACAATCCTTTACACTTGAAAAAGTTTATAAGAGATATGCCTTTCTTGTACAGTTTTTACCCACATGGACTACCTGCTTGTAACGTGTCAGCAAGTAGATTTGGATTGATTTAATATGAAAACGATTTGAAGTGAGAAAATTTTACGGTATTCAGGGTTCTAATTCAATGTGAATAATTCTATATTATAATTATAAATCAATGTGTTATAATATTTATATGA
Organism: Bartonella sp. MU70NMGDW; assembly: GCF_042194085.1. Classification (NCBI taxonomy): domain Bacteria; kingdom Pseudomonadati; phylum Pseudomonadota; class Alphaproteobacteria; order Hyphomicrobiales; family Bartonellaceae; genus Bartonella; species Bartonella sp. MU70NMGDW. Next base: position 213 of record NZ_JBHIMK010000546.1, on the reverse strand, counting down.
TGGGCGTGTATATCACTTAAGCTTGCAATAAAATTCGCAAGAAATGCTTTTTTATTTATACGCAATAACCTGCTTTTTTTAGCAATCTTATATAAAATAACATGAATATCGCGAGCCTTTCTCATTTTAAATCTTTTCATAGTGAATCAATCAAATTTTGTGCTTCCCCATTATAAAACAGGGCTAGTATATGGATAAAAACGTTTAAGAAAT
>NZ_JBHIMK010000545.1:0-653 GCF_042194085.1 Bartonella sp. MU70NMGDW | reverse complement strand
TATGAAGGGAACCAATTTGATAACAATTCATACCTTACAGGATCATCGGCACATTGTCCGCCACCACATTCCAGTATGGTAGAAATCAAATTTGCCGCAATCAAAAACACAAATAAAAAACTTGCCGTTTTACTCAAAAATGGAAAAGGAGAAAATTCTTTGAACTTGTGTGCCAATTCGCCTAAAATCATGACAAATGTGACAGCAAAGATACAAAGGACAGAAATAATGAAAGCCCAAGTATAAAAATGCAATCCAAAGAACGTTGAACCATATCCCAAATCATCAGGTGTTATATGCAAAAACACTTGCCGTGCTGCAACGGCACTCGTTACCATACAACCGAGAATAACCATACCATAATGGGTATTTTTCACCTTATAGTGAATATTGAGCAAGAACCCACAACCTGCTAGCATCAATCCAACGCGCTGCAGCAAACAAAGGGGACACGGTAACTCAAACTTTACCAATTGATAATAAAAAGCCACCACCAAGACAATGGATAACCCAATGAGTCCTAGCGTATTCATAAAGATGACGAAGTGAGGATTTTTTTGTTCAACATGTTCCATGGCTATTCTCTCAAAAAGATAAATTTAAAGTAGAAGTTGCGTGATGATTGAAAGTGAGAAGAATGACAACGAATAAAA
>NZ_JBHIMK010000544.1:0-655 GCF_042194085.1 Bartonella sp. MU70NMGDW | reverse complement strand
AATGAGAGTGAAAATTGTAAGACTGTGAGGAGTGTTTGTTTACTTGTTGTGAGAAAGTTTATCCGTGCAAGAATTTGTATAGTCCAACTAACGCCCACTGCTGCAATCATGACAGAACTAAACACAACAAGGACACGTTTCAGGATGTAGAACTCAATAATACGCATAAATTGGGGAAAATCCTCAGTTTTTAATTCGATAGCAAATATTTTTACTGCTTTCGGTTAAAATGTAATAAAGTTTGAAAAGATATCCTTTCATGAATTGGATATTTTTACCAAATAAATAATATAAAATTGCCTATGAGGTCCTCTTTAAATTTTCCGTACATTATATTTTATTTTCAACTATAGTCTACAAAGAATCCAGAAGGATCTAGAAAATAACTTAAAAAACTTTTTTATTAACGTTGAAAATAAAAATTTTTGTCTTTTAAAGGACACGTGCAAAAAGGTGATGCATCTCAATTAAAAAAGATGGTTTATATATTGAACCATTTCATTTGTATTAGGGATGTAGAAGTTTTTCTAAAAAGATGTTAACTTTTTTATAAAGAATGATGAAGGCTTAAGAGGTTGGATATTTTATTCTATCATTTGACGCAGTCAACGCTGAAGGATATTTTGCCGACGCTTGTAGAGCGTGCATTGGCTCG
>NZ_JBHIMK010000543.1:0-668 GCF_042194085.1 Bartonella sp. MU70NMGDW | reverse complement strand
CCGAAAGCAGGCTTGGTGAAGGTTTGGGGACCTTTTGTTTGTTTGATGCAATTGACAGATCACCCCAATCGCATTCATTGGTCTGGTTTGGAAGATGCAAGCCATTGGACAGTTAAACAGAAAGATTGCGATTTTCAAGATTTTCCGGATGGAGAATATGTTCAAGGGGCAACAGAATCCACCAATCCCCTCATTTTTATGCGTTCTGCTATTTATGCAGGAACCTTTGTTGCGGGTTCTAAAATTGTGTTTACGTTTCAAAAGATACAAGACAAGCGAGGAGCCCGCAGTGCAGCCTCTATAGCATGTCGAGGGAGTGACGCTTTTTTTGCAGGTGATGGTGGTTTTTATCAGATGAGTTTAGATGGTCAACTTTTACCGATAGGTTTTGAAAAGGTTGATAGAACGGTTTTTAAAACATTTGATAAGTTTGCTCTTGATGAGATGCAAGGAGTTATAGACCCCATTGATAACCGGATTTATTGGTCCTTAAAAAGAGGCAATAACGAGCAAACCACCTTTGTTTATGATTGGGGTTTACAGAAATGGTCGACACTACAGGGAAAGCTTTTCACGTTGTTTCCAGTGTTTACAACAGGTTATACTTTAGAACAGTTAGATGAGATTTCACTCAATCTTGAGGCATTGCCGGCTTCTTTAGACAGCCC
>NZ_JBHIMK010000542.1:0-684 GCF_042194085.1 Bartonella sp. MU70NMGDW | reverse complement strand
CATCAAAGTTTCATCTATTTATCAACATGATCTACTTTTGGTGCTTTAGCGATAGTCTTTTGTATCTAAAATTAAGAGAAACAAAAGACTTATTCAAACACTTGCAAAAAAACTTTTAGATTCTTTGCGTAAATATCTTCATCATGACACATCGGTTTAATTTATAAGGATAATTTATTGTTTTCATGTTGAATGAAAAAACTAATACTGTAGGATTCTATCATTAAAAACCTGTTCTATGTTGTATTAATCAAAACCATGTCTCTCGATAGCGGAAACAGTCTGTGGACAAAAAACATTAAAAGAATTTTAAATGCCTCTTATGAACGCTTTTAACAGCCAAGGTCTGTCCACCAACATTGGTGGCTGGCAAAGTTGTATGATGATGCTAGCTTGCTCTTTTTATTAAGAGTGTAAAGATAGTGGTGCTCTATAGATTTTATATTATTTCATTGGGAGGTTTTACCGTCTTATATCACTCACGGATACTGACATGAAGTGGGCTTGATGTACTTTGAAAAATATTTCTTTAAAACAAATGTGTGAATACACAACAACAAGTGTATTCCGTTTGGGGCGTTCTGTTTTGCATGAGGAGTGTGATCCCATAAAAAGAATGCAATAAACAAAAACGTAAGACATTATCCTAAATGCTTTTGAAAATCGTAAAGCTAAATTAAAAGA
>NZ_JBHIMK010000541.1:0-684 GCF_042194085.1 Bartonella sp. MU70NMGDW | reverse complement strand
TCTGTAACCGGCTCCGCCTCATCAACCCAACAAAGCAAAATACGCCCCATAGACTTGATACTTGCAATATTCCGGTCCAGACCAGAAAACTGAAAGGCTATACGACCATCTATCGACTTAATCGACGACTCCCCAACCTTGTAATAGTCCTTTAAAAAGTCATGCGCTTCAATGGCGCGCTTAATTTCCTCCAATGAACTTTCTGCCAAAGAATTCTGAAACTGACGTGCACAAAGAATAGTGCCCGATATCCCTTGCATACCAAATTGATAGCCTTTTAAAGCCGCCATCAAGGCAAATGATCTTGTCTTTCCAGACCCTCGTCCACCCCAAGCCGCCCGTACCAAAGCATCCCCTGTAAAAATCGGTATAAGCTTTGGTACAATACTAATCTGTCGTGTTGTCATTGACCAAAGGCGCGATTTCTACACGCGTTATCACCTTAATGGCTCCCCCATCTTCACCTGTTACCTGTAAAGGCAACACCTTACCAAGCAACGCTAAATAAGCAGCGGGGCATTCCATAGCCTGTTTTTCCAAATAAGAGATCAAACCATCCTTGCCAATTTTATTCCCAGCATTCTCAGCAGCCTTAACCACTGCTTCTTTTAAAATGCGCGTCATCTTATTCGGAACGCCTTTGACACGCCCTTGACCTGCCTTTGGGGGTATACGCTTTTTAAT
>NZ_JBHIMK010000540.1:0-690 GCF_042194085.1 Bartonella sp. MU70NMGDW | reverse complement strand
CCGTTTGCAATGGAACGCTTGCCGGATGGTTGGTTGCCATGTGATGGGCGTGCTTATTCACGGTATGTTTATTGGGATTTATTTTGTGTCATAGGAACGACGTGGGGAGAAGGGGATGGCGCCACGACGTTTAATGTTCCCGATTTTCGGGGGCTATTTTTACGAGGACTTGATAATGAACGCAATCTAGACCCTTGGCGTTCTTTTGCAAGTATACAACCCTGTTCTTTAAAAGCGCACGAACATTTTATAGGTCCAGCGTCATCAGAAGGTCTTTCTTCTCGAAAAAAACGAGATGTTTCTTCTTCTGAAGCTCACTTGCAAAGGCGCAAGAGAGCTATAGACGAAGAGTGTGTAGGTTTGAGTGGGGATAGCTTAAAGAAATGTCATGAAGAATTTGACCGAATAGTGGGCATTTCAGAGGTTCCATTTTGGTTTACAGAAAAAGATAAACCGCCTCGTTTACCTTGGTTTATCAGGAGCCCGTTTGCTAATTTTTTATATTATTCCACGCCTATAACAGAAGGTCTGAATGACAGAGAGCATCATGAACATCACCTCATGGCAGAGAGGGTTGGTGGTGTTGAAACGCGCCCCGTTAATGTGAGTGTAATTTATGGGATCAAGACATGAGGAGTTGAAATGTCATTAAAACCGTTTGCGATATCAGAGATTAGCGACCCGTCTCAA
>NZ_JBHIMK010000054.1:0-13119 GCF_042194085.1 Bartonella sp. MU70NMGDW | reverse complement strand
GGATGTGCTTGTTATTCAACAGATATAAGCTCTTACTTTAATAAATGAATTTGTTTTTTGAACTTTGAATGTATAATTTAGGCTTGCACGTTATTTCTTTCTGGGTATAGTGCGAGACTTCTGGAGAGGTGGCCGAGTGGTTGAAGGCGCACGCCTGGAACGCGTGTATATGGGAAACCATATCGAGGGTTCGAATCCCTCTCTCTCCGCCATTAATTTAAAGCGAACTTTCATATGCTTGATATGACATAGCTTAAAAAGCTCAGCATTTGCAGGATTTTTATTGTTTGCAATTGACCAGTTTGCGCTGATCTGTGTCTGTCATTGTGTATACCTAGAGATTGCTGTTTAATTTCCATGAATTTTATGATTTCTAAGTTACCCTTCTCTCGATCTTTAGATAACCTGATCTAGCATAAACGATCTTTTCAAATATCATTAAAGGGTTCTTGCCATTATCACTAACTTCTTATAAAGCTTCAGAATTAATGGTGATCATAGTTCTATTTGTAACGGGATAAATGCGTTTATTCACATGAGAGGTAACGAACACCTCAGCTTTTCTCACGCAATGTGCTCATTTAAAATTAATGTCATGAATATTTGTACGAAATCTTTATCTATACAATAATCAAAAAAAGGCTGACGTAATATAATAATTGAAGATCATTCATGCGGCGCTTTCTTTTATTTCTAAGCTTTGTATGTAAATAGATAGTCCGTGTACAATAAATAAAGGGGCGCAAAAACCTATAAATATACACAGGACATATAATATAGAAAATGAAAAAAATTTTTCTGCATATAAAAGCACAATAGAGAATAAAGCCGTTATGATGCGCACACTGGCATCGCCTGCCAAAATCACCTCGGCTAAATTTTCACTAGGTGTGATAGCTTGTCCAATTGTTATTCCCGATACCCTAAAATAAAATTGCCCAATACCTAATAAAAAACCCATAATATAAAGGGAATATTGAGTAAAATTTAAATATAAAACAAAAGAGATTGCGATCACTGCAAAAGCCGGTGTTCCCCATACAAAAAAACGAATTAAAGATGGAAATTTCCGTAAATAATAGGATGAGATAAGACCATTGACTACAAAACCCAGTGCTGACAAAGCAAAAATAGAATTTTGAATAGCTGTGAATTTTATATTATCTGATGTTATAGATGCAAGAACAAGTGGCAATAGAACAATAGGCCCCGTATAGAGAAAATTGCTCAAAATACGATTAATCGTTAAAAAACGCAACGCAGAAATCCGCCAAAGGCACCTAAAACCAACTCCATAAGCTTTTTGAGATGGCTTTTTTAATAGCTCTTCTACTCTGTTTATTTGTTGTATAGACTTTATACGAAACCATAAGCTGGCATTCAAAAGATAAATCAATACAATAAAGGCTATGGCTATTTTGTGCCCCAAATGCGCAATTATAAAATATATAAGCAATGGGGATATAATAACAAAAAACTGACAGCAACTAGTATAAAATGCAAAAATTCCAGCTTTTTGTTTGGGAGCTGGAACCAGCTGATTCAAGGCACTATTGTTATTTGGGTTATCTGCCCCCATCAAGAGAGCAAGTAAAAAAAATACAAATAAAATAAGTACCGGATTGTTCATAAATAATAAGAACGATAATAAACAAGCGCAAATAATTTGACTATAAAACCCAATTATAAAGCCTTGATAGTGCGCCAACACATTCCCCAAACATAAGCCAGCAATTCCAATTGCGATTAAATTAACAACATTTAAAGTAGCAGATGCTTCTCCCGTTGTATCTTGGAATTGTAACAAAGAAAGGCCAATAGATAATACACCACTAGCACAAAAACTCGTCAAACAACCAATCAAAATCATAAGAAAAACAGAATTACGCAATAACCTTCCCCCTCTTAAATAGAGACTCAAGCCATTTTATGATTTTTTCCATTATCGAATATGGTTCGGTACTAAATTCCAGTTTCTCACAAAATTTTAGTTCAAATGCGTTATAGGCACTTATTTTTTGCAAGTCATCTGTCCGTATGGATTCTATACTTGGCAACGTTGCGCCCATAGATTGAGACAAATAATAGGAAATTACTTTCCAATACATATAAGTACGCTCTCTTGCCAAATAATTTTCCAAGACATATTTCAAATGACAACCATCTAAAATATATTTCGAACAATGGTGCAACGGATAACAAATACAAATAGCATCCGCTTCATGTACGGGACAAGAAAAAATATTAATATTTTTATCATCTCATAATATTATAAAAACTGTCAGTGAGCAGATCTTCTAAATTTAGTCTAGACAAAACAAGAGTGTTTGCTATTTTTGAGCAACATGAGACAAAGCCAATCTTACTACTAAAGTTCCAATAACCTTTAAGTCAGATTCTGGATAAGCTTTTTTAAAATTCCCCACCCATATGTTTCTATGATATATAATAATTGGCTCATCTCGTCTGAATGAACAAGATGTAATTCTAAATCAATATTATCACAAAGTTTTTAGTTCTTGAATTCCCTGTATCCTAATCTGGTATTCTTAAATCATTATAGCAACTAAAGAGTTTTTAAGTATTCCAGCTTTTATTAAACTTTGTAATAATGTATCGGAATCTCCCCTTCACGGACTTCGACAATTATTGTATCACCACTATAAGAACAAAAAAATTATCTTTGAATTTGCTTACTTTTAGAAAGAAAAATGAGCAACACTCTTCCTTAACTAAAAGAAACATGCTCTCTACCTTTTTCTTTATGATGATCAAAAACCTATACTGTTACAATTCGATTATCAATTATTAGGATAAATATTCTGCGTTTAGCCTAATAAACTGTTATGATCAATGTTTCTCTCTATTCTAAAAATCAGCGCTTTTCTTCCTAGAGATACTCGTAATTGCTGTACAATCTTTCCAAAAAAGGCACCCCTTCAACATTGCTATTAACACGATCATCCTGAGAAGTTTTATACATACACACTTCATTATACGGAATTCTATGTATTTTTTTAACTTACTCAACGAACCAACATTTTCTAATGGGCAACATAAATCACGAAATTTGTGTGCTGTCACAATTCGAAAAACAATCACATATCTCCCTCTAATGATAGACAATGTCATTAGAAGAAAGCCTTAATGATATCGGTAGAATAAATTAACCAGAAAAAATTGCAGCGCAGATAGAACAAATTTTATTTTATACCTTGTAACTCTCTATAAATTTTAATCCTTTTTGTTAAAGGTTCTTATGCAATTTTTTCTATATTCAGTATTTTTTTCCACTTGTTTGCAACAAAAGATTAATAGCTAAATTCACCTATGTTATAATAGTTCTTCTTTTGGTAAAAGAGGGCTGCTTCAATCTCGACATGTAAATATTTTAATTCTTTAATATATTCTCTTCAGATGCTTTAGATTAAAAACACACCAAAACCAAAATATTTATTTTACTTAAGTTATTGAATATTATTTAAGAAGTAGGAAAATAAAGTGATGCAAGAGTTAAAAAAATTATTTAAAAGTTCAAATCCATCTACATTTTAGAGCCATCACGCATGGTAATAACAGTTGTCATTAGGTATACTAAATATGCTTGATAGCTTTTCTGCTTCATGCTTGTAGGGAGTTCCAGATAGAGATAATACCAGAATCCATCCGTGAATGCTCGATAATAAAGCTGTAAACAAAATTATTTTCTTGTTGTTTAACCGGTTAAGCTTGATCCATTTTTTTTCCTAAAGAATAACGTTCTTAGCGATTTATTGTTAGGAAAAAGCTTAACTGATATAGATAGTTTTCAGCTTTGTAAAAAGCGAATTCCATTTACTAATATGCTTAGATTTGGGTGCTACAACAAGTTGACCGCAAAAAATATGATGGAAGACCTGATAACTTATTGCGATAAATATAAAAATTTTGGAAAGAACACATCTTTTGTTGCATTCGAGGAACCTGCCCCCGTACAAAGTATCGAAGTTTATAGAGAAAAATTCTGGTCTATACTTAAAGATTTGAGAATGCTTGATGACCGAGAATGGCCTAAGCATATACCAAAAAATATGGACAATCCTCTATGGGAGTTCTGCTTTCATGGGGAGCCTATGTTTATAGTTTGCAATACCCCATCCCATATAAACAGAATAAGTAGGAGAAGTTCTACATTTATGTTAACTTTCCAGCCTAGGTGGTTTTTTTCTGATCTGCTCGATACAGAACAAAAAGCAAAAAATGCATTCTCCGCTGTAACAAAAAGACTTGAACCTTTTGATATTATAACAAAATCTCCTTTTTTAGGAAAATATGGCGAACCCCAAAACAGAGAATGGACGCAATACTTTCTGCAAGATAATAATATTGAATCCCCACCTTGCCCATATCATATAATGGAGCACGAGAATGACTAAATTTTCTAAAATTAAATTAAATAAAAATATCTATGATATATTCAAAATGATGCTGCCAGAGCAAGATCGATAGAGATACAAAGAGATTTTCCAAAAAAAATACACGATTGGCATATTCACCAAGTCGATGAAACTCTCTTAAATTATAGAGGGAGAGTTAGATTTTTTCTATAGCGAAAAACGTATAACCTGTACACTAGGAGATATTATACATCTACCTGCCAATACAAGGCACAAATCAATTGCAGCAGATGTAGGATGCATATATGCAATTGCTACAGAAAATCTCACTATTGGAGATATTAGAGATAGGTAACCGCACGCTCTTTAATAGATTCTTTCTCATACAGGATTTTATTCTTTTACTCTTGCTTCCCATAATACGCTCCTATATTCTGCGGAAAATAAGGCTATGAAGCTTACGGACTCTGCCACAAATCAACATAGAAACTTTTCAAAAACCGCATTTTACAGCACAAAATAGAACATTGGAGGGTATTTGCATTCAAACTTATAGATAAAGGAGGCATAGGTATTAAACGAACCATCAATTAGTGGTACATATCTTTTGAGTATCCATTTATACCAAATAGACAGGGAAAAGGTCTAATTGTGTTATTCATGGTTGCATCGAATTCTTTAAAAACGATCTGCTTCCATTTTTAATATTTGTCTATATTTTCAATTATTTGCGTTGCTGAATCCATGTTTTCCTCCCAATTGTTGTATTTTATAAGAAATTGCTACGAATGATTCTCTCCAAAGCTGATAATTCATCATCACTGTGTCCCCAAATTGCTATAATAGCTGGGCAGGTATTTAAATCGATGGTTAGGGGTAGGGGCTCGTTTTCTTTAAAAAAGAGCATAAAATGAACCACATTTTCCCAAGAATGAAGCTTTTGCTGCCATACGTTAACATCTTTTATAATATGACCGTCGATCTCGTTGATAAGAAAGATAATACGCCCTTTTTTCTTAAAGCGACTTGGTGTTTGCGAAAACACGCCTGCAATAAGGTTAACGGAGCTTTCAAGTAAATCATCTTCATAGCAATGCGCGAATAAAGTGGGTGCAATTCCTCCGTGGAGGCGGGCTCCTACTTCGATCATCACTGGACCACGAGCTGTTTGCATGATTTCCATATGCGCGGGCCCATATTCAATCCCCAGCGCGCGAATGCATTGTTTTGCATAAGAGATAAGAGGGGCATAAGAGGGATCTTGAGCATCAAGTACATCAAGCGATTCATAAACAAAGGCACTTTCATTATGAATACCTTTTTTATACCGCGATAAAGCACATATCTTTATAGCCTCTCCATTTACAACGGCGTCGACGATGTATTCCTCTCCCTCCAATCTTTCTTGGAGTAAATAAGTCTCGTTAGGTGCACCAAAAATATTTTTTTGCGTCCAGTCGATTCTAGAGGACCATGCCGCCACTTCTTCACAGCTGGAGAAAAACAAAACGCCATCGCTTCCAGCAGAATCATTCGGCTTTACCACATAGCCGCTGGGACTTTCAAAACCATCGAGAGTACAATTGTCTTTTGTAAGAATTTTTGATCGGATGTAAGATAAACCATTTTCACAAAGGCGCTTTTGCATTGCTGCCTTTTTTCGTCGCCAATCGGTGGTTGAGGGATTGTTCCCAAGGCAACCATAATAAGCCGCCAATTGATCTGCACAATAAATACTTACCTCGGCGCCTGCCACCACGGCCTCTATCGCGCCGATAGGAAAGCGTGTCTTTATCTCATCTACATTATGAAGTTTCGCTTCTGCCATGCCCTCTCCCTGATAAGAAAGCATATAGTGTGAAAAAGGAGCTTGTTGAGAGACAACACCATAACAAGTATAGCCTAATTTTTGCAAAGCAGGGGCATAGAGGGCACCTGTGGAGAAAGGGTCGACAATAAGAATAGGTTTTCTCATACTTTGTTCCGCTGCGATAAAAGGAAAAGAACATAAATAAAGATTATTAGCCCTATAAGGGGGAGAAGATAAACAGCTGCTTGAGGACCCATAAGGGCAGAGCTTGTAAGAAGACCAAGGATAACATAACCTGCCGATTGGGAGAGAGTATAAAGCATACCGCTATAGCTTCCCACCAGCTCTGCTTGAGCCTCTGTTTTAGTCGCTTCAATCGTATGTTTGCGGGCATTAATTCGCATGGTATTCATTGAAAAGCCAATAAAAAAGCAAAAGACCACAGCCAAATAGGGCGATTGTGTGGTGCTAAAAATAAGATCAGCCACGCTCAACATAAGGGCTGGGAGAATAAATTCAAAGCGAGGGATTTTGATAAAAGCAGCCAAAAAAGCGCCCATGCCCGCGACCGCACTGCAAAGCCCATAATATTCAGAGCCAAAATTTTTCACACTCTGAAAAAGAATGGTTGCCAGTGTATTATAAGCGCAAATATGAAAGCCAATAAGTCCTATGCAGACGCATAAAAGTTTAAGCTCACGGGAGAGTCCATCCGCTTGCGGTGTAGGTGCTGTCTTCTTATCGGTTGCAGGTGCTGTGGTATCTGTAGCGTTATATTCATCGCAAAAGATAATATATCCGGCTATAAGGCTTATAATGATGTCAAACACACAAAGTGCCACAATCAAACCATTATAGCCAATTTCAGCCGCTACCCCTCTTGGGCTGGTTGCTTCTAAGAGATAACCACTCAATGCTGCTCCCAAAAAGGCGCCAATTTGCACCACTGTTTGCATAATGCGGGAAGCCTTTTGGGCGCTAATATAACCACTAAGCGCTAGTTTAGTATTATAAGTCTCGAGTGTGCTTAAGGTAATCAAAGAGAGATAGCCGATAGAGATAGAGACAGCGATAAAACCAAAGGGGGAATCAGCATAATGGAAAAGTGCAATCAATAAAAGAAGGCTATAGATAATGATCCGCCTTTTGTATAAATCGACCAACCGCAGTGAGGCTTTAATGCGCACAAGTCCGCTTTTTTTCAAAAAATAGGGCATAAGGGTGCCCAAAGCCATGGTTACGCCCAAGAAAACCGATGAGGATGTTATGCGATAAGCATTCCAAAGATTACTTAAAAATAAAACCATATCAGAGAGATAGAGCAGGACAACAAGCCCATAAAACCGAAACATCAGTTGTTTGTGCACATCATCCCCCCATTTCGGAATCTCTTAAAAACACGCAGCATTATAAATCAGTACACATGTTTACAAGCTATGGGCATATAAATGTATTACTGGGCATGTCAAGTTTTTTGATCGGGAAAAATTGAACGCTGATGTTTATGGTAGTGATAGCTTATTTTCAGGAGAATGAGTAGGGTGGAGGCTGGTATTTTTACTACGTCTCTTGGCAGGTGGCTTGCCAATAAGGAACTATGTCCTAGAGATATATTTTGCGCTTTCAAGTTGATTTTGTTTACACTCAAGGTTGAGGTTTTGTTATTGACCGTTGTTAGATGTTGTTGTGACAACAAAATTCGTTATCTATCAGAAACATTTATGGCATTAGCGCTAAGGTATGCGGTTGTATTAAAGTCTTTACATGGTAGTCTTTTTCATAGAAAGGTATTATTGGTTCAGTTTTAGGAGGCTTTGTTACGGCTGATTTTGACGTTGTTGTTTGAAGGCTTATTATAATATTCTTAATTTCAGTTTATGAATATATTGAAAATATAGTGAAACATTTGATTTAAAAGCTTTTGCAAGATATATTTCAATATCTCAGCGATGTTTTCCGAGAATTGCTCTGCTGCTTTTTGACGGAATCGAATATCAAATTCTTATAGCGTGGGCAGTGGTTTGAGAAAAGATTGATTTCATTAGATTCCTATGTAGTGCAATCTAGTATCAGCTCTTAAGGGACAATAATATACTGAGATCGAACTCATTTCTATACGCTTACACGACGTTATAGGAGTAATCCTCAGAAACTCTACTAGAATTCGTTAAGAAATGGCAGGGTATGTAGTGTGAGCAAAAAATATATTTTTTACAAATTCTTAATCTCATTTTAAGCTGTCTAACATATAACCTCATCTTAAAACTAAGTCTATATACCGCCATTTATCATAAAGTTAATAAGTTATACAAATGCGGGAGTATTGTGTGTTTCTGTTTAGAGACGAGTAAAAAACACCTTATTAAACATTAAGAGATTTTAGACATAAAACAATTTAACTTATGGAAAATATATAGACAAAATGTATCTTGATAAAAAAGTTTATAATTCCATGTGGTCTCCAAAGAAATTTTCTGGTTCTTTTATTGTCTTATGTGGATTTGATGGGAGTGGAAAGACAACACAAACAAAAGAAATTGCTCGCCATTACTCAACAGAAAAACATATAATACAAACTTTTCAACCCAGTTATTGGTATAGAAATAATCCAGAAATTAGAGATTACTTAGATAATGGAAAAGCAATTGATCCGTTGCTTTTAGCACTCTTATCAGCGACAGATAGACGCAAACATACGCTTGAAATTATTGAACCTTCCTTAATGTCATCGCAAAATTTATTAATTAGCGATCGATATGTTTATTCTAGTCTTGCTTATTTTTATGCTCGAGAGCTTTCTGTTGAAAGTGTAGTTAAATTAAATCAATCTATTCCAAGACCTCATATTACATTTTATCTTCATTTACCGCCCACTACTATACTGGAGCGGTTGCAGAAAAGGGATGGTTTAAAGTTAAAATACGAAGAAAAACTCTCTTTTATTGAAAAAGTTTACAAAGTATACAAAGTTTTATCAGAAATAGATGAGCGGTTTATAACAATTGATGGAACTGCTTCTGTTTCTTTAATTCATCATCAAATACGACATCATATAGATAAGGTTTGTTTTTGATTATGAATAAAATCATTTATTAATCAATTTATCCACGATAGATCCTCCTTTATGTATTCGTACTCTAAATCTGAAACTTTAGAGATATGATTGCAATAATTTAACTGCTCAGGAAAAATATCACGTTATATATTTTAATTGGAAAATTAACTGTAATGGGTTTGTTTTAAAAGATTTAGAGAAGGGGAGTAGAAAAGTTATCAATATTTATCGTGAGAATAATAGTATGTTTATTCTTTTAGAGACGAAGTGTGGTGATAGAATAACGACATGGAGGGATATACTCGAGCATATTTTAGTGCACGGAATAATAAGGACAATGATGTGTGTGAAGCTTCCATACCGTAAATTGTTTCATATATGTATAAATGTTTTGTTTTCATAGAAGAATTAATCATACCACAGCACAAAGATTTTAAAAGTCTCACAAAAGGAATTTTGCTTTCTTAAATTTAATGATCTAAAATGAAAATTGTAAGAATGCATGTTTTTAAACAGGATGTATCATGCATATCGACGGGTATTTATTTTAGAGGATAATTTATGTTCACTTCAAATTTGAAGGAACGCATTGCTTTATTTGAAAATAGAACTTTTCTCTATTTTACTTTGAGCGGCTTATTTGCTACATTTGGAAGTGGACTAAATTATATTACATTGTCATGGCTCGCTTACAATCAGACGGGCTCAATCCGTGGTGTAGCGTTGATGATGCTTTTTCTTTGGACGCCTGGCATTATTTTTGCGCCTATTTTTGGCATATTGGCAGATAAATATAATCGTAAAACGCAGATTATTATTTCAAATCTTGTGAGAGGTTTGGTAATCGTTGGCTGGGTAATGCTTTGGCATTTTGGTATAGAAATTGAATTGATGGTCTTATCTGCTCTTTTGGGTATTTTTATCCCTTTTTATATGCCATCAGCTATTTCTTTAATTCAAAGTATTGTGCTGAAAGAACAGCTCATTAATGCAAATGCGACCATCGATATGGTTTATGAACTTGGCACTATCGTAGGTATGGGCTTAAGTGGATTGATACTGTCCTATGCAGGAACAAAAGGAACTCTTCTAATAGGTGGTATATTCTTTATCATTGCTGGTTTATTTAATTTTGCAATGAAGGTACCTAAAAACCGAAGATCTAAAAATCAAAACCAGCAAAATTGGTGGGAAAATTATACAGCAGCCCTTCATTACTTTAAACAGAATCCGGCTCTTTTTGTACCTTATACAAGCCAGATGATTATTATGACTCTTTTGATGACTATTCCTGTTATTGTCGTTCCTTATATACAAGAGGTTTTACATGCGGATAGCAGGACCTTTGCAATATTTGAGGTGCTTTATTCTATGGGCGTATTGACAGGTGCGTTTTTTTCACCACTTCTTTGTAAAGTTTTATCCATAAAGAAAACATTAGCCATTTTATTAGCTTTTATGGCTATTGGTCTCGCTATTCTATCTGTTAATACACACAATTTTGTTGCTTTTCCTGTTTACTTTATGATTGGATTTGGACTTTCAAGTTGGGCTCTTTCGATTTCTTTATCACAACTCTCTTGTGATCCTGAATACCAAGGAAGATTGCAGGCAAGTTTTAATGCTATCTCTGGATGCTTGATCCTCGCAGTCTATCTCATTATGGCACGCGATAACAGTAGCATATCACCTCAATCGATATATTTTTTTCAAAGCATTGTTGCGTTTGTTGGAATATTCATAGTGCTGTTTTATAAACATGAAAAACAATAAATTACGTTTAAGAGTGGTCAATATACGCTATTTTATAAACATTTACGCTGCTGCACATTTCATATTTTGCTTTTAAAGGAGAGTTGAGAAAATGTAAAAATTGGTGCTTAATGAATAAAGCATACATTGATGTATGCTAGAGAATACTCTCTATTTTTTGATAACGACCCACAAGAATTTCTGCGTTTCTTTAATTCATCTCACTGTTGTTAAGAAGATGAAACCGCAACACTTTAAATCTTTTTGAAAGTTTTTTTGTTTAAGCGCAGTAGAAAATAAAGCGATGAGGTAATATCGTATCATACGGGGAGAGTGTTGCATTATTTTTGTTTTTCAAAATCCATATGAAAAATTGTATCAATTTCATCTTCATTGGAATGGGTATTTCTACGACGATGCAAGGTTTGCACAATCTCTTTTTTTAACACGGCATCTGTTTCACTTAAACGGTGAATACTGAGTTCCAATTCAAGAGATAACGCCAAATCCACGCACAGTTTAAGCTCTTCTCCAATGTCGAAACCGCGTTGATAGTCGTCATAAAGACCAACCAGTGTATCAGATAATTCTTTATCGCATAAAGAGGTCATGCTTAATTCCTCAACGTTGCGGGTTTCCGTGCAGCTTTTTTAAGTATCACTCCACTATTATCACTTAGAATTGCCATGTATATGAACCTCATGGTTTTGTCAATTTTCTGCAAAATACGCGCTTTTAAACCAATGTCTATTAAAGACTTTATTACTTCAAGATTTTGAAGCGCCCAATTGTAAATATGGATGGTAATGTGTTTACTATAGAACTTATAGCATTTAAAATACATTGCCAAAAGGCTTTTAATATGCATAGAGGAGGAGCATTCTGACGATAAACCAAACACCCTGAAATCTCTATTGCCAAGTACAGCTAAATCAGCACCATTAATATATAAAATAAGCAAACATGGTTTGTAAACGTCTAACTTTTTAATAACGAGTGATAATCTCATTTTTTGTAGAATACTAATTATTTTGCCTATTTTATATTGATTTTTAGACATTGATAAACTTTTTACCTTATGTTGTAATGTAAAAACTTTGGGAAGTGTATTTATAGATTTTTGCAAAAAGGTTTAAGCAGGTTTACTGGGCTGTTGAGTGAGAGAACCTGTGTTGGGCTTTTTGCTTCTGAAAGAATATGACTGTGACTTTTGAGAAAGTAGTTGGCAAGAATTTGCTTGGCGTGCAAACTGATAGAGTTGGCAGTGGCGCATTTAGCTTTTTCATTAGGCTGTGTCCAAATGTTTTTGACTCTGGAAAATAGCCTCTGATAGGCTTGAGTTTTTCCAAAGTTATATTACAGGGGCGCAGTTCAGTAAAATACCACGGCGATTGCATTTTTGTGTGATTGTCATAAATTTCGCTCCTGCTTAAACGGATACTACAACATCCATTTTTGTGGGGTTATGTATGTGATAACTGCTCTTCTTAAGGAGCAGTAATGATAGATATAAATCAATATAATTATTTAGTCAACAATTATATTGATTTGGGAGTGTTTTTTTGGCTCGTCCGGAAGCAAAACCTAAAACTGAGTTGGCAAAACGTTTTCGTGAGGTGCGTCACGCTCTTGGTTTTACAGAGCGTAAGCAGTTTGCTGAACATCTTGGTATCACTGCTGGCTCTATAGGAACTTATGAAACTGGTATAAGTGAGCCTACAGCCTCTGCGCTCTCCAAATATCAAGAAATTTGTGGTGTTTCATTAGATTGGCTTGTAACGGGCAATGGTGAGATGTTTTCAGATATGGCAAAGGCGAAAGCAGCTGGTTTTAAACCACAAGCGATTCCTGTTGGGCTGATGAAAAAGCTTGGACATTTGGTTTATACGACCTATCATGATGCAAAAATAACACTTTCTCCTGAAGATGTTGCAGAATTAGCAGCAGAGCTTTATGGGAAATTGCAAGAGCTCATTCAAAATCTCAATGATATGGAAGAAGTCGAAGCCACTTTGCCACTTTTAAAATTACATTTAAAGCGTAAAATCGAAACTGAAAAGCACATCTAGAAACGTCATAAGATACGAATGAACAGCCTTTTTAAAAAATAAAACTTTTTTGATTTT
>NZ_JBHIMK010000539.1:323-696 GCF_042194085.1 Bartonella sp. MU70NMGDW | reverse complement strand
GATGGTTCATCAGAAGATAAGAGCTATGATAACGTCTCAGTTGCGTTTGCAGGCATTGGTGATAGCTTTGAGAATGTTATGAAGAGTTTTGATGACAAACTCAAAGATATAACCACTTCGGCACAAGGAGATGGATTGTTGTGGAGTGATGAAGCCAGAGCATATGTCGCGCAGCATAAGCAAGATGGTATAGTCAAAAATAGCAAGATTACAGCGGTTGCAGCAGGTGACATCTCTAAAGATTCCAGTGATGCAGTAACAGGTTCTCAGCTTTATTCCATGAATGAACAGCTTGCTGGCTATTTAGGTGGCGGTGCAGGTTATGATGGTGCGGGTAAGTGGCAAGCCCCACACTTCACAGTCAAAACCTTTG
>NZ_JBHIMK010000539.1:0-294 GCF_042194085.1 Bartonella sp. MU70NMGDW | reverse complement strand
GCAGTGAGGGAAGCAAGAGCTATGACAGTGTTGCAGATGCCTTTGATGGTGTTAATGTTGCCTTCACAGGCTTTGAGCAAAAAGTTAACAACCAGATTACGGAAAAAGTGAATGATGTTATTGGCGATAAGGTTGATGATATTATAGGTGATAAGGTTGATGATGTTGTTGGTAAGAAGGTTGATGAAGCGATCTCTCAAGCCAATGAAAAGAGCCTTGTTCAGCAAGATGCCGACACCAAACGTATAACGATTGGTTCAGCTGTTGCTGGCAGTGAAATCAACATAGCGAATA
>NZ_JBHIMK010000538.1:0-701 GCF_042194085.1 Bartonella sp. MU70NMGDW | reverse complement strand
CTTCATAAATTAATGGTGTTATTATCTAAAAATTATTTGATACATTGCACCACTTGTATGAAAAGTGCTTCAATGAATTCTACTTCATTGCACTTATAGCTTTTAAAATTCAAAATCTCTTTTTAATCATCAGTGGTGTCTCCCACTCTTTGTTTCTTCTCAAGAAACTTGCTCTTCCATGGGATATGGGCGGTTAATCGCCTAAGCTTATTTTTTCCATTTCTATCATATTAATCATTCTTTTGTCCAAAATCAGAATATCTACGGAGCTACTCCGTTTATCCCTATTCCATTGAACTCAATATTGTTTTGAAAGCGAGAGGCAAAATCATGCCGCCAAATAGTAGAAAAGTACAGAGTATTAGGAATTGTGCAAAACAATTAAGCACGTAGATAAACGAAGTTAGTCAACTCTACTGAATAAATAGAAATAAACAACTTTCCTCCCAAATAGTTCTTATTCCTTAATTTTTCACATATGTCATACAAATGCAATAATCTACACTCTGTACAAAAATATTAAAAATTTCTTCTACAACAGCTGTTTTTTAAATTCTTCTTGGTTTTTAAAAATAAAAATTTCTATTCATTCAAAATTTATTTTAAACAAAGAAGCCTTAGCCGTTTTTTATAATGTTCTTGAAAAGAAATCTTGTAATTTAAAAAAGAAAAAATTACACCGTACATTCTTTAAATATATT
>NZ_JBHIMK010000537.1:0-710 GCF_042194085.1 Bartonella sp. MU70NMGDW | reverse complement strand
GAAATTCTTGAAGCGGGTTCTGGCTCTGGTCCAAGTGTGATCGCCCCTGTAGCACAAACAGCAAGCTATTTGGTCATGCCAAATGCTCTCTTCTACAGTGGATTAACAGATATGGCTAAACAAAACGCGCTCTTAGCCAATATCAGAACATCTGTCTTAGGAAAAGAAGAAGAGAAACAAACCGGTTTCTTCCTTTACACCTATGGAAGCACAGGAACTTTATCTTCTGAACGCGGACCTCTCAAATACGGTTACGGTGCTGATATTCGTTATGCTGCTCTCCAAGCCGGTGTTACATTGGCAGCAATTGAAGGGCAAAATACCACAACACATCTCGGTCTTGTAGGCACCTATGGGCAGCTGTCGTTCACACCAAAGGACATAAAAGATGCAGGAAAGAACACGCTGGATAAATGGGCCATTACAGCCTATGGCAGTATACAGCATAACAGTGGTTTCTACATCGATGCACTCTTGTCCTATGGTATCCTAAAAGGGCATATCGCCAATGCCATCAGAGGCAATACCGCAAAATTGAACGATGCCAAAATGTTGAGTATCTCCACCACTGTTGGCAAAGAATTTGCAACCGGAATGGAAGGTTTAACATTTGAGCCACAAGCACAAATTGCCTATCAACATTTGATGTTTAACACCATTGAAGATGCTGATAATTTTACTGTTGATATGAACAATCCTTCTCAATGGTT
>NZ_JBHIMK010000536.1:0-728 GCF_042194085.1 Bartonella sp. MU70NMGDW | reverse complement strand
AAAAAATAACCATATAATTAAAAACTATAGCGTACACCTAAAATACCCTGAAGAGACTGTTTTGTTTTACGTCCTTTAACATAATGTGCCTCACCATATAACTTTAACTTCTCACTCACTAAACTGCTCAAACCGATTCCTAACTTACCTGCATTACCCGATAAGTCAGTGGTAAATGAATGCCGTTGATTAATCAATGTATGGTTGTCATCTTTATGCTCACGCAACCATGCTGCTGTAATATACGCAAGTGATGAGGAATCCATACGAGAACCAAATTCATATCCTAAAGATATGCCAACCTCACTGCGTAATGAAGTGAATGGACGCATGTCACCTATCATGTCATTTGATAACTTGATTTCTTTACCTTCAACTTGCAACCATGTAAATTGTCCATAAGGCTGCAACCAACTGCTCTTTGACGTCTTAAGTCGATAACCTGCTTCAAAGGAAGTACCCACCGCCCATTGCCTATAACTTCCTTCAATCCCTAAACCATTCGTTGAAACTGCCTTTAGAGTATTCTGATAATGATTATATTTTAAAATACCATCGAGATACCAACCACTATGATCCAAATAAGTAACATAAGCGCCAATGCCATAAGTATTAATACCGCTTATACCACCCCGTGCATGCGCAATGCGCGCGCGGTCATAACTGCCAAAACCACCTATATAAAATTCTCCATTTTCCCACTCGCTTAAACTATTGATCCCTAAAAC
>NZ_JBHIMK010000535.1:0-729 GCF_042194085.1 Bartonella sp. MU70NMGDW | reverse complement strand
GGCGTAACTTACACACTGTTTGGAAAGAAAGAAATCTTACCCCATGCTTTTATCAAAGGTGGGAGTTTTCCAAAGCGCGTTGAATTAAAAAAGCTGAATGGGAATGTGTTTCAAAGAGCCGATGGAGATCAATTCCCCATTGCAAAACAAAAAGGACCCTCCATTGCTGGGGTGATGTCCAAGCCAGAAATTGCAAGTGCTATTGTAAAAAAAGCCAATGAAAGACTAATTAAAAACATACAGTACCAACTTGCTCGTCAAGAATATGCCGCCAAGATGAAAGCTAAATAATGTTCTTAAGCTATGTCAACACACTACTCACTTTAATTGTAATTTTTAAAGCAGATTATCACTTGCGCTTTGGTTTTTCCCAGAAAAAAGTCAATAAAATCAATACAAAAGGTACTTCCCAGCGGGTTGGGTCTGTTGCGGGGCGGACGAGCGCGAACTATCGCTAGCGACAGAATTTTCAAATTGACTGTACATTGTACACTTAACTCATTGATAAATAATGATTTTAGTGTGTACACTGTACAATATGTAAAATGTCTCCTTATCGCATTGAAGCCCGTTTTTCAGTTCGTGATGTAAAGCTTTCTTTCTTGGTACGCCGAAAGCCCCATTCCTCAAGATGAGAAAAAAATCAAGGCAAGGAGCAACTATGAATAAGAAAACGCGTAAGGGTCTATCGGTTCGTGCGTTTGCGAAGAAGATGGGTGTTTCACATAA
>NZ_JBHIMK010000534.1:0-738 GCF_042194085.1 Bartonella sp. MU70NMGDW | reverse complement strand
CGCTTTGGAAAACTCCCACCTTTGATAAAAGCATGGGGTAAGATTTCTTTCTTTCCAAACAGTGTGTAAGTTACGCCGCGTTTTGTTTCTCTTGCTTGAAAAAATTTAAGAGGTATTGGTGTTCCAGAACCAATGATATCTGTCTCAAGAAACCTTGCTGTCGCCTTTTCTTTAATATAAACACCTCTTCTTATACGCTTTATTTGGGCTGATGAGATGTCTGCAACTTGCTTTTCAGTAAAGCGTTCAACTTGTTTTGCTGCAGTGTTTAGAGCATTACGCAGAGCCCAATTAAGGCGTGGTGCTTGAAGACTGGTGAAGGTATCCTTCACCTGTTGAAGATACCATTTTTGGTGGATGATTAACTTCAACTTCTAAGCCTTTTTTGGGGTAGGTGTTGATGACTTAGAAGCTTTAGATGCTTTTGGCTGTTCGAGTGGAATTTCCTCTGTCACTGGTTCAGACGATGTTTGTACGGCTTCTTGTTTTATCTGCTTAATTTGTTCAACTGCCTTGTCTGTTTTTGCTGTTGTCTTGACTCCAATAAAAGGTTTTACAGCATTAGCGCGCTTGAGACGTGCGTAGACTTGATTGGAAACTTCAACAAATGGATTATTGGGTGTTGATGGTTCAAAGCGAACAGTGCTTTTATTGTCGCCAACAACACACATTGGCTTAGTGATGACAGCTTTCATCATTGCTCCTTTTGAGTCATAATTAATGACATCATTAGTCAAA
>NZ_JBHIMK010000533.1:0-741 GCF_042194085.1 Bartonella sp. MU70NMGDW | reverse complement strand
ATTTTTTATAGTGCAATTGAAAAATAAGAAGGTATCAGGTTTATAAAATATAAAAAACATGATCATGATATATTTGATGTATTGCAAAGCTCTTTAACACTTTGCAATACGTTGAATTTTATCGGGAATGGATTACTATGTTGTGTAGAGAATTTTATTTCAGGAATTCTTATGAAAGATGTGTTTGTGTGGATGTTAAGATTGAATATTTTAACTTCTATTGATACAGCTTTCGGATGGAATAATAACTCTGGAGATCCCCATACAACGGCTCCAAGCTTTTTTATAACTCGGATAATCGGTTTGAAATTCGAAATATAAGCTGTTCTAGCCGGTGTTATGGATATTTTGATGAAGCTATAAATAAAAATTTTAAAGATTGTGTTGTTTCAAAAAGATTTACAGAAACGGGCGTAAAGAATTGAAAAATGGTAAGTTTGTTTAGTGAAAAAACAGGTGTAACAAATGTGGCAGAATTTACTGTTTCCGAAATAGCAGGAGCTCTAAAGCGTGTTGTTGAAGAAAAGTTTGGTTATGTACGGGTGCGTGGGGAGATATCAGGTTACCGTGGTACTCATGCTTCAGGACATGCTTATTTTGCTTTAAAGGATGATAAGGCACGGTTGGAAGCTGTTATTTGGCGTGGAGTGATGGAAAAGCTCAAATTTCCTCCTGAAGAAGGGATGGAAGTGGTTGCTGTTGGTAAACTTACAACTTATCCAGGGTCATCGAAATATCAAA
>NZ_JBHIMK010000532.1:469-745 GCF_042194085.1 Bartonella sp. MU70NMGDW | reverse complement strand
TCGGTAGCCTTTACAATGATATCGAAGCTACTATTTATGCTTTATTTATTATAATCTTAGCTGGTGCTGAATCTGCAATTGGTTTAAGTTTATTAGTATCTTATTATAGATTAAGAGGGAAAGTTTCTAATATCTTATAATGTCTTGATTAATTTATTTTAACGAAGAACCTATTTCTATTCATTTAGGTACTTGAATCTCCGTTGGTGATATTGTTATTAATTATGGTTTATTACTTGATTCTTTATCTATGGTAGTTATGGTTCCAGTTGGTAT
>NZ_JBHIMK010000532.1:0-342 GCF_042194085.1 Bartonella sp. MU70NMGDW | reverse complement strand
TTAGTTATTAGTGAAAATTATGTTATGATGTTTATTGGTTGAGAATTTGTAGGTGTTGTTTCTTATTTATTAATATCTTTTTGAAATACACGTATAACTGCTATGAAAAGTGCTTTATCTGCTATTTTATTAAATCGTATGGGTGATACTTTATTTGTTATATGTATAGGATGTATGTTATCATATTTCCATGCTGTAGATTTTAATACAATAGAATTATTAACACCTCATGTAGATACATTTATATTAAATAGTTTAGCAATAATGTTATTAATAGCAGCAACAGCTAAAAGTGCACAATTAGGTTTACATGGTTGATTATTATCAGCTATGGAAGGTCCT
>NZ_JBHIMK010000531.1:0-747 GCF_042194085.1 Bartonella sp. MU70NMGDW | reverse complement strand
AATAATCGTCAAAATTTGAATTGTTTCAAAACGCTGTATTCGGTATGGTTATTATGGTTTTGAGAATGGGTATCGGGTGATTTCTCTATACACCAATATTGCCAGTTATGTTGGATGAGGGATTGTTTACCTTTAATCAACTTTTTTATATAGCTAGCGCTAATTACGGTGGTTATTTAGTTGGGAGTATGTTCTTTACGTTTGGCAGAATTCGGAATATATCTCTTGCTCCTCACATGCTATCTTGTGCAGCTATAGTAATGAGTGCACTTATTATTTCCATGGCGTTAACACTTGATCCGTTTTTCTTCTCGTGTTGCGAGTGCAGCAATGGTGGTTTTGGGTTCTATTATGGTCATGCAGCATAGCCATAATGGGTGGATTATTGCTTCGCTTTATGCAGGTGCAGGAGTTGGTATTCTATTAGGTAATGAATATGTTATTATTAGTTTGAACAGGGCGCGTGATGCGACAAACATTTGGTTTGAAGTATGCTATTCTTTAAGCGCATGCAATTTATGTTATCGATAATTTCAAACGATTACGTTTTTAACAATGCGATTTGTGTGTGATAAAAACGTATCATAAAGTTTATGAACTGTTATGAATGATAGCTGCTTTTCACTTTATTTGAATGTTTACATGCCTTATAACATTTGCATCATAATTTGCTTTTTATAGTCTATTCATACATGGCAATTGTTTATAAAAAATGGTCAATTGAATCACGTATAAAGTGTGAATTCT
>NZ_JBHIMK010000530.1:0-751 GCF_042194085.1 Bartonella sp. MU70NMGDW | reverse complement strand
TCTTAATTTTAGATACAAAAGACTATCGCTAAAGCACCAAAAGTAGATCATGTTGATAAATAGATGAAACTTTGATGGCGCTTGGTTTTAAAAAAGGCAATATTTGATTTCACTGTTTTCGTTGGCATTGATTTTGCAATGACAGATGATAGTTTATTGCATGCAGAATACCGTTATTCAGATTTCGGTAAAAAGAAATTTATAAAGAATATTATCATTAACAGTTATGCGAAAATTTAATGAAAATGAATCCAACTTTAAGACACATAATTCTGGTGTGATTTAGTTTACAAATTCTCATTGAATGCAAAATTGAAAGTTTAAGAAGCCTTATTTTCAAAAAATTTTTATTTTTTTGTGAGTGTGTCATTTTTGCTACAGATCTTTCAAAAAAGATGCTCTATATACATTTCATTTTGGATATTTGGAGAGATTTTATGAATACAAAACGTTTAATAACAGCATCTATTTTTTCTTTAATTTCAGCGTCTACAGCGCTAGCTGCTGATGTTATGATTCCTCATCAACCAGCACCATCGACATCTTCTACCATTGTTGCGCCTACTTTTTCATGGACAGGTCTTTATTTAGGTGTCCAAGCTGGTGGTTTTTCGAGCAAATCTGATATAGCTCTTGTTGATCAAGAAAAGAATTTGCCACTAGATAAAGAGTTTTCTCCTAAACTTTCAGGTTTTCTAGGTGGTTTTTATGCAGGTTCTAATATTGATCTCGGTGATAACTTTATTTTTGG
>NZ_JBHIMK010000053.1:0-13315 GCF_042194085.1 Bartonella sp. MU70NMGDW | reverse complement strand
GGATTAACAACCATACCAGATTCAAACTTTTTTACTTGGCGGACTTCTTCTGCCTGTTCTGCAGGAGACATATTACGATGAATAACTCCAAGACCTCCAGCTTGAGCCATAGCAATTGCCAAACGCGATTCTGTTACCGTATCCATTGCAGCAGAAAGCAATGGCAAATTGAGCTTAATATCCGCTGCAATGCGCGTACTGAGATCCACTTGACTAGGCATAACAAGAGAATGACCGGGCTGTAAAAGTACATCATCAAAAGTCAGTGCCAATGCACCTGTCCCCGTTTCAACAATCTTTGCCATAGCAAAATTCCTTTTATAATAAAACACCGCAAGGAGCTTTAAAATACAACTGCGGTTCTCATACATGGTAGATTGGCAAAAAATTATGCCATGCTACAAACAAAATGAAAAGAAAAATAAATATTTTTTTTAAGTGTGGTTTATAAAAATTTACAATTGTGATTCAATAGGTAACCAACTTATTATTTTTGTAAATGTGCGACGCCAAAAATTGCTTTCTGGCTCATGGTCAATGCTATATTTTTTTTCATTTTCAATAAAATCCCAATAAATACGATTATTATCACCAAGACGCAGATGATAACTCATTTCTCCTGTTGTTTCTTCAGAAAACAACAAATCTAATCTTGCTGTAATGGGAGCACATTCAAAAAGAATGCCCATTTCTGTATTTAATGATGCTGATCTGGGATCAAAATTTAAAGATCCAATAAAAGCTGTTTTACGATCAATTAAAAAAGCTTTGGCATGTAAACTTGCCTTACTCGATCGAAACAACCGTAATCCATGGGTGTTGCCCTCCGATTTTAATTCATAAAGCTTAACACCACTTTTCAACAACGCCTTACGATACGATACATAACCCCCATGCACCAGTGCTACATCAGTAGCTGCTAAAGAATTCGTCAGAATTTTTACATCAACACCCTTTGAAACCAAATGACTAAAATTCTGCGTTCCAACCTTACCAGGAACAAAATAAGGTGACGTAATCTGAACCGTTTTTTGGGCATTTCCAATAACCTTTGAAAGTGCCTTCATAAGCCAATTGCTTGCTTTTTTACGCAATGCTTTTTCTGGAGGGTCAGAAAGAACAACAACTTTGTCTGCTAAAAATAACCGCCTTCCTGTTTGAATAAAACAATCAAAATTAATGTGCTGTTTGACATAATCTAAATAAACTTTTGCAACCTTGGAATCCCGAAATTTTTGTAATTTATCCTTCCAATAGCTAAGATCACTTGCGCTTTTAGGAACAACCAAAGTATGAATTGGCAAAACAACAGCACTATTCCAAAAATCATCAAAAATACTTTCCACCTTTTTAACAGAGGGTCCGATTAACATCAAATCTAAATCTCGAAAATGGGATTCTTCACCAGCATCAAAATAAGAATCTGCAAGATTACGTCCTCCTACAAAAGCGATCCTACCATCAACAATAAAAGCTTTATTATGCATTCTACGTGTAACAGTAATCGCCCGTAATATAATCTCTAAACCACGGCGTAATCCACCTTTACGCGATCGTCCTGGATTAAACATTCTCACCTCAATATGAGGGTGTTTATCTAGCGCAATATAAGCTGGATCACGTGCTTGAGCGTTAATATCATCCAAAAGAAGCCGTACCCGAACACCCCGATCCGCTGCCTTAACTATTTCACTTAATAATAGACGCCCTGTTAAATCATCATCCCAAATATAATACATCAGATCAAGGCTACGCCCAGCCTCTGCAGCTCCTATTGCACGAACGCAAAACGCGTCCAAATTGCTGATAATGAGGGAAAGAGCATCTTTATCAATCCCCAATCCATTTTCTTCCTCAGCTAATTGACTGACGATACGATCAAGCTTAGTTTCATCTTTCTGAATAGGTAACGCATAAGAACATTGCCCCCTAGCATTTTTCACAAAACGCCCATAAGTGTAGATTGCCAACATAGATGCAATAAAAAAAAAGAGGACAAAACCAATAACAATATGTAAAAGAGTCAAAGAGGACAAACTTTCTATTTTAAGCTATCGCATCATCAGTAATGCAAACGATAATCCTAATCACTTTATCTTAACCGTGTAGCAGATAAAATGCCACTTCTTGCTTAAGAGAGTATAAATTTAATATTGATGATACAAAAATTTTAGCGGTAGTATTTAAAAGTTTTTAAAAATGCCTCTCTGCTTTAATAAATATAAACTTAACTAAAATTGTATAAACTGAAACAGACGATTAAAATAGTCACATAAAATTTATATTTGTTTTAAATCTACAAAATCATCCTCTATAGATAAATTTTGCAATAAATGATTGTTTTCTTAAGCCCCCCCCACGGACTTTATCAAAATCCACTCTATTTTTTTGAAACTCATGCTTGTCATGAAGAGAGATTTGTTATGAATTTTACTTTCGTTCTTGATTTCTTATTGCTCGTAATTCTTCCATTTTTCTATAAAGTGTAGAGCGACCAATATGAAGGCGGCGCGCAATCTCACTCATATGTCCTTTATAATGTTTGACCGCTTTCTCGATAATATCATGTTCCATCTCTGCAAAAGTACGCACATGCCCATCTGTATTCAAAAATTTTATCGATTCTTGTTCATTATCTTCTTGCATATCACCCTCAATGATATTGGGAACATTCATTAATGGATTTCCCATTAATTGCGGAAAATCTCGAACAGTTAATAACGGTCCTTCACTTAGTAAAATCGCACGAAATAAAAAGTTTTCAAGCTCATTTCTATTGCCAGGCCAATCATACTGCATAAGCAAGGAAAGAGCAGATCCTGCTAAACCATGGACATGTGATCGCCCTGTTTCGGTGATAATGCGATCAATCAAACGTTGTGTGATCTCTGGAAAATCATCCCTTAATTCTCGCAAAGCAGGGACGCTAATAGACAAGTGAGAAAATTGTTCAAACAAACTATGCAAAAAAAAGTTCTCTTTAACCAAGTCCTTTAAACGCGATGTTGAAATAGCAATGATCCGAAAAGGGAAAAAATCTCCTTTTGTATTCCTTTCCCTTTCTTTAAGGTAATGAGCGAACCGTTTTTGCTGTATGGGCTCAAGTCGATCAATATCACAAAGGCAAAGTGTCCCTTTCTCAAGAGAAGAAACCAATGGTAGGAATTCTTTAAACCACTGCTGATTTTCTTCTTCTGGATCAACGATGGCTGAACATTGAAAGCGAATAAAAACACCTTCCGAGAATAATCCCTCATGATGAATAATCCGGGCTAATGTCTCACGTCCTGTTCCAACTTCCCCCTCTATCAAAAGATTCTGTAAAGAAGTTGCTGCTTGTCTCGATTGTTCTAACACTACCTGCATAGCTCTACTTTTTATGCAAAGATCAGAAAACCGTAAATGATTCTCTTTTTTTCGCCGAATATCTCTAACTTCATGCTCCAAGGCAGAAATAAGAGCAAGAATATCCAAAGTAACCCTTACGCGTAATAATGTTACTGGGTGGATCCAATAATCAATAGCTCCAGCTGTTAAAGCTTTCTGGAGTAAATTCTGATTCTCTTGTTGTGCTATAACGACAATAGGAACAGAAACACCAGCAACTCTAATCATTTTAATTAAATCGCTCACACTCAAATCACTCATAACGACATCAAGGAGTGCAAGCACAATGTTTTTACGCCTGTGTAAAAGATCAATCGTACGGAGACCATTTTCTGCTTCAATGACACGATAGCCAAAACCTCGCAGCATAGCAGAAAGTTCTATCCGTCTTCCATAATCTTCACTCGCAACAAGAATAGGACCAACCATAATGTCAATAATCTCCTTTGAGACTACTCAGCAGCTTAATATAAAAATTGTTGTAAACCATAAGAAATATTTCACCTCTTGTGTTTCACTTACGAACTTCATCAAGCTGTTAATTAAATACAACATTAAGGCATTTTTTTCCATTTTTTTGCTTTTTCATTGATTTTCATCAAATTTTTCATATTGACTCATGGAGTATTTGATAATGTTATAAAAACTAGAGAGCAAAATAATCTAAATAGAGTGCAATAAATGAAACATACCTATCATATTTTATGTCTTACAATTACCACCTTGCTGTTAGGTGCCTGTAGCTTTTCGCAATATTATAACTCAAATATGCCAACTGGAATTGATGGAAAATGGGTTGATGAGAATGGTATTATTTCTTCTTTCCACAATGGTGTTTTTGAAACGCGTGCAGCAGATACAGAAGAAAAACTATCAGAAGGGGTATATAATTATCTCAATGCCCAAAATATAGAAATTGAAATACGCTCTATTCTCCGTGGAACAATTTCTAGAGTCAATTGTACAGTGTCATGTGATGCCACACAACTTCTCTGCACCTCGCATACAGGAGCACAGTTTTTCCTTAAGCGGAAATCTTAGACAAGGTACAAAGGAAGCCTCTCTTAAGAACAGAGGGAGCACATACATTAAACAGGAGGTGATCCTTTCTCCTCCTGATAGAAAATCCTCTCTAAAATACGCAAAGATACGGATATAATTTTTACCTTGAAAATTTTCTAAACATTATGAAATGCATAAAATAATCATTTTCTTCCACCAAATATCAGTAAAGCCACCTCACAATAAAATTGTTACTTTGTATCATTCAATCTATTTTAACCTAAAATAACATTTTATTTGATAGGGAACTTTAATCTAAGCAGCGCCAATGCGCAAAAGATCATGAAAATGAACAATTCCTATCGGTTTTTTATCTTCAACCACGAAAAATGCACCAATATGATGATCATTAATAAAAGCTGTTGCTGCACCAACAAGTGTATTTGGTTTTACAACTTTAGGAGCTTTGGTCATCACCTCGTCAACATTAAATTTTGATAAATTAAAATGCATGTTACGTGCAAGATCGCCATCGGTTACAATTCCAATTAGTTCGCCTTCTTGATTCACAACACCAACACAACCAAAATGCTTTTCCACCAAAACATTCATCGCTTCAGTCATAGATGTTCCCTGCATAACCAAAGGAATATTATCACCCTCATGCATAATATCACACACGTATTTAAGGCTTGCACCAAGAGAACCACCAGGATGATATATTTTGAAATCCGTTGCGGTAAAACCACGCATTTCTAAAAGAGAAACCGCTAATGCATCTCCCATTGCCAATTGCATAATTGTTGAAGTTGTAGGGGCTAAACCATGGGGGCAAGCCTCTTCTATCTTTGGTAATAATAAAACAATATCAGCTTGTCGTCCTAATACAGAGTACTCACTTGATGTCATCGCAATAAGGGGGATACGAAAACGCGCCGCATAACTTATGATACCACTTAACTCTTGAGTTTCACCAGACCATGATAAAGCAAGAATAACATTATCAGATCCAATCATACCAAGATCACCATGATTGGCTTCTGCAGCGTGAACAAAAAAGGCAGGCGTTCCAGTTGAAGCTAGGGTTGCTGCAATTTTTGTCCCTATATGACCACTTTTCCCAAGACCAGTAATGACCACATGTCCACGAGCATTTCTAATAGTTTGAACGGCCGCTTCAACAGAAGAAGAAAGAGTTCCCAGAAGAGATTTTTCAAGGGCTTCAAGCCCCTGCTTTTCACTGGCAAGTGTTTTAAGCGCTGATGCAACTGCACCTTGCAAAGCCATATGAGGAGACGGTGTTATCATAATCAAATTCAATCAATAAAATTAAATGAGAGATCTATATCATTTTTCAACATTAATGGTTTCCAGTAAATTTTTCAATGAGGCAGAAACATGGCTGTGCATATCAGCGCGTGCCAAAGAAAATGCAACGTTGGCTTCAATGAAACCAGTTTTAGAACCGCAATCAAAAGTGCGCCCTTCTACTTGCAAACCCCAAAAATCCTGCTCATTTGAAAGCCGTATCATAGCATCTGTTAATTGAATTTCATTTCCTGTTCCTCGTTCTTGAGTGGAAAGAATATTAAAAATTTCTGGCTGCAAAATATAACGTCCATTGATGTACAAATTTGATGGTGCCGTTCCTAACACTGGTTTCTCTACCATTTTTGTGATTTTAAAACCATTTGCAATCTGTTTACCTTTGCCAACTATACCGTATTTATGTGCTTCTTCAAGATCGCATTCCTGAACGGCAATAATATTTCCCCCGCCCACCTTTTCATAAAGACTAATCATCTCAGAAAGACATCCCTTTTTGGCTTGAATCAGCATATCGGGTAATAACAAAGCAAAAGGTTCCCCTGCAACTAATTCACGCGCACACCAAAGAGCATGCCCTAATCCCAAAGGTTGCTGTTGCCGAGTGAAAGAAGTTGACCCTGGTAATGGCTGTAAACGGTATAAATGTGCAAGATCTTCTTTCTTTCCACATTCAGCCAGTGTCGTGTATAATTCAACTTGCGCATCAAAATAATCCTCAATGACTGCTTTGTTACGTCCAGTCACAAAAATAAAATGCTCAATACCAGCCTCCCTCGCCTCATCCACAACATATTGAATAACAGGTTTATCAACAACTGTTAGCATTTCTTTAGGAATTGTTTTTGTCGCAGGAAGAAAACGCGTACCAAGACCTGCTACTGGAAATACAGCTTTCCGGATTTTACGCACACTCACCCTCCTCAATGAATTCATATATTTTTTGTTTTATTTAACATATGTTTTTACGAAATGGTAAAAAAGATATCTTATTGTTTTGATTATCATTATAATGGGCAATCAAAAATGTAAAAAAGAGTATGAGAATTTATTGAAAGGATTAAAACGAATTATTTATTTCAGTTTTCTCCCCTTCTTGATCATATTATCGATTAAACTAAATACAAAATAAAGTTATTGCACATCTAATAAATTGAATATTAATGGGGATTTCAAAATGCAAAAAACAGAATTGAAGACTTTCTCTTTTTTAGAGAAGTCCATAAATTGGAGAACTCTTCTCACTGGCTCTGCCGTTATTTTTTCTGCTTTTTTAATGTTTTTTGTATCCCTTTCATATGCTGATAGCGGATTTAAACACTGGATTAAAGAATTTAAAAAAATAGCTATTGCTCACAATATTACCCCTTATACGTTTCATATGGCGTTTAAAGGTGTTAATGCAATTGATCCAGAAGTTCTAAAAAGTGCCGCATACCAACCGGAATTTGTTGCTCCTTCATGGAACTATTTCGATAATCGTGTCCATGATATTGCAATTGAGGAAGGACGGCGCCAAACTCAAAAATGGAACAAATGGCTTCTTCAAATTGAAAAACGTTTTGGTGTTGACCGCAATATTCTGCTTGCTATTTGGTCAATGGAAAGCAACTATGGGAAAGTTTTAGCTAATAAAAGTGTAATGCGTGACACCATTCGTTCTCTTGCAACTTTAGCCTATGCTGATAAAAAACGTGCAAAATATGCATATACACAGCTGATTGCTGCTATGAAAATTCTACAAAGTGGCGAAATTAAACGCTCTCAACTCACTGGATCTTGGGCCGGTGCATTGGGGCATACACAATTTATTCCAAGCAGTTATCTCGCCTATGCAGTTGATATGGACCAAGATGGACGGCGTGATATCTGGAACTCTGTTCCAGATGCTCTGGCTACTGCTGCTAACCTTCTCCACAAAAATGGCTGGCAATCTAATCTTATTTGGGGAGTAGAGGTAAAAGTACCGCAGGGGGAAAACCTCCCTGAAGGCTGGTATTCCTTTGAACAATGGAAAAAATTAGGTGTAAAACACGCAAATGGGCATCCTCTTCCTACATTAGCTGAACAAGCAATATTAAAATATCCAGATGGAGCAAAAGGACCTATATTTTTAGTCACAAAAAATTTCTTTGTTCTGAAACATTATAATAATGCAGATCGTTATGCGTTTGCTGTTGCTCTTCTTGCTGACCGCATCGCTGGACATCCTGGATTGGTGCATGATTGGCAAAGACCTTTTCAACCTCTTACTTTCCAAGAATGCAAAGAACTGCAATCTCGCTTAAGTGCACTGGGCTATTACAAAGGGAATGTTGATGGAAAAATCGGAACAGCTTCTCGCAAAGCAATTAAAGCCTTTCAACTACGTCACGGTCTAAAAGCAAATGGATATCCATCATCTCAAGTGCTTTTTCTCCTTCGCAAACAATAATGGAGACTAAGGTTTTGTCTTCTGTTCGCCTGATATACTTGGCATTATTGCTATTTTCACTTTCCATTGTGGGGATCATACAGCCATCCCCAAGTAAAGCAACGAACTTCTTCAAATGGTTATCACAACATAACAAACAGACGCAACAACCACCGCAAATTATAGAACAAAAAATAGACAAGCCGCAAAAAAAGATCGTAACACAAAAAAACATACAAAAGCTAAAAGATGAGAATGCAAAGCGCATTCTTGTCATAGGGGATTTTACAGCTTCTGCTGTTGCCGATGCACTTAAGAAGTTTTTTATAAATAATAGCGATATCGTTATCATGAACAATACAATGCCAGCTTCCGGCTTAGTTCGGACGAATTATTATTCTTGGCAAAGCAATATTCCTAAACTCATTGATCAAAATAACCCCGATGTTATTATCATGATGATCGGTGCAAATGATAATCAACCAATCACAGACTCTTATAGAACAATTAACACAGATCAATCAGAATGGATGCACATCTACAAACAAAGAATTATCGAAATTGTTGAAAGTCTTCATGCCTCTAGAAAATCATGGATATGGATAAGTCAACCTGCCTTTAGAAATGACCTTTTGACACAAAAAATGAAAATTTTTAATGTGCTCTATAAACAAGAAACAGAAACAGCAGGAGGATATTTCCTCGATATCTGGAGCGGCTTTAGTGATGAGACAGGAAATTTTTCTTTTTCAGGCTATGATATTAATGGAAAAATAACCAAATTACGCACCAATAATGGCATGCATTTCACCTCTGAAGGAAAGAAAAAACTTGCCTCTTATTTAGAAAAACCATTGAAAAATATTTTAAATTTTTATGCCTTTTCTCATAAAAATCCTTACTCAACCGATCAAGCTATTCAAAAACTTATACAAGAATCAGAGAATAAAGAGCGGAGCAATATTATGCGTCAGCCTCCAATGAGCCTCGATGATATGGCACAACAAAACACTCACCTTTTAGGCAAAAGAAAGTCAAGTTTTATAAAAAAATCATGGTTTGCACCAAATGGGCATCAAAAAGATCGAGCTGATAATTTTTCTTTCCCATAATGTCTCTTTAAAAGACAAAATCTAATTTCCTTCATAAACAAAAGGTGAACAAGATAAAAAACTCTGTTTACAGAGCTATAATGAAGAGAGAATTCGTATAAATCACAACTGCATTTTTCGAATAATATGAAAACGGCATGGTATTAACCATACCGTTATATCTTATAGTCCACGTTTGTTAATCATTGCCTCTGGTAAAGGCATCCGTCCCCGAAAAGCTTTATAAAGCTCCTCTGGATCACGACTTCCCCCAGCAGAGTAAATAAAACGTTTCAACTTATCAGCAAGCTCTGAATTAAAAACATCTCCCGTTTCTTCAAAAGCCTGAAAAGCATCAGCATCAAGGACTTCCGCCCACATATAAGAATAGTAACCAGCGGCGTAACCATCACCTGAAAATATATGCGTAAAATGTGGAGGACGATGGCGCATAATAATTGTATCAGGCATTTGCAGCTTTTCTAATTCTTGGCGTTCAAATCCTGTTGGATCAGTTACCTTTTGTCCTTTATGAAAAGCCATATCTACGAGAGCTGATGAAGTAAATTCAACTGCAGCAAAGCCAGCATTAAATGTCTGTGCTGACAAAACCTTATCCATTAATGCTTGCGGCATAGGATGTCCTGTTTTTGCATGCGTAGCATAAGTTTGTAAAATCTCTGGTACAGTTAACCAATGTTCGTAAAGTTGAGAAGGCAGCTCAACAAAATCACGTGAAACCGATGTTCCCGATACAGATGGCCATGTGACATCAGAAAGCAAACCATGCAATGCATGCCCAAATTCGTGGAAAAGCGTACGCGCATCATCAAGTGATAAAAGAGCAACCTCCCCTTTGGGTGGTTTAGCAAAATTACAAACATTGTAGATAATAGGCTTTTGTCCGCCATCCAATTTATATTGTGATTGCAAACTACTCATCCACGCACCGGACCGTTTTGAAGAACGTGCAAAATAATCACCAATGAAATGCCCAAGTAGACTTCCATCAGACTTTTTTACTTCCCACAAACGTGCATCAGGATGCCAAAGTGCAACAGCATTTTTTTCTTCAAACGTAATGCCAAAGAGTTTTTCTGCTACCCCAAAAGCCGCTTTAATCATACGATCAAGCTGAAAATAATATTTAATTTCAGCGCTATCGAAAGAAAGTTTTTCAGTGCGAAGTTTTTCAGTATAATAACGCCAATCCCAAGCAGCTAAAGATTCATTGCTGCCCTGATTGTTGGCAAAATTTTGTAATTCAATTTGCTCAGTAGAAGCCTTCGCTCTTGCACGCTCCCATACAGGCATAAGCAAATCCATAACGGAATCAACACTTTTAGCCATGGTATTATCGAGTTTCAAATCTGCAAAAGATTTATATCCTAATAATTTCGCCTGCTCATCTCGAAGCGCAACAATCTCTACAATAATTGTTTTATTATCATTCTTGTTATTATTTTCACCACGTTTAGCCCAAGCTTGGAATGCAACCTCACGCAAATCACGACGATCAGAGAATTTTAAAAAAGGTTCAACAATCGAACGTGCTAGTGTTAATGCATACGCTTCTTCATTACCTCTTTCACACGCAATTTCCTTCATTGAATCAATGAGATCTTGCGGTAAACCAGATAAGTCGGTCTGTTTTAAAAACAGAATCCATTCAGCTTCATCATTTAAGACATTTTGTCCAAAAGTAGCATTTAAAAAAGCAAGTCTTTCATTAATTTCCAAAAGCCGTTTCTTAGCTTTTTCATCGAGTTTTGCCCCATGACAAACGAACTTTTTCCACCATAATTCAAGAACACGCGTTGTTTCACTCTCAAATATGCCCAGCTGCGACTGTTTATAAAGCACATCTATTTTTGCAAATATCCGTGCATCCATCATCATTTTTGAAGAATAACGAGAAAGTTTTACAACGAACTCTTGCTCTAGCTGTTGAATTAATACATTCGTATGAGCACTGGTGCGCAAGAAAAATATTGAACAAACACGATCAAGCGCTTTGCCACAAAGCTCAAAAGGCTGCAAAAAATTCTCAAGCGTTGGTGGTTCTTGCACCATCGCAATCGCCTCTAGTTCTTCTTCGGCTTCTTGAAGAGCCTGTTCAAAAGCGGGTTTAAAATCTTCATCACTGATAGAAGAAAAATCAGGAAGACCTGAAAATCCCTTCCAGTCCAGCACTGCTGCTTTTGTCATAATACTTTATGTCTCCATTATAAATTTAAGCTGTAACGATTATCTTTACGACACAAATTGATAATATACTAAAACTATTTCGTGAGTTTCAAAACGACCTTTCCAAACGCTATTGAATAAAAAAATCTAGAAATCGTAAAATTCTTTCATTTCAAACCATATTATATTGGAGAAATAAAGATTATTCGTTCGCACATCACAATACAATTGCATATTAATAAAAACACTTGAAGAAAGGCATAATCTCCACTCTTTAGAAAATATTGCTGTAGATCCTTTTGAAAATCGCAAAACTGCATCAAAGAAATGATGGTAAAAATCAGAACTGATTTTTACATTTACGCTTTTATATTATTCTCAAATTAAACTGTATTCTTGTTTTATTGATTCAGAAACTTGTTTATAACCTATAATTTACCCTTGACTTTACTTCAAATATTAACAATTGGGAATATAGCTGGGGAGTTTTTTAAATCTTCCATAAACTTTTGTTTTTATCTCATCTATTATCTAGATTTACAACTCTCCAACTCTTCAGGAGGTACTTTATCATGACTGAAATTAAAACGACCTTCGACTTCAAAAATTTTTCTCCTGAAGCTCTCGCTGAAAAGTTAAAAAATCAGCATTTTGCAGACTCTATTGATATCATCAATGACCTCGATATCATGGAACGTGTAACCATTCTTAGTCTTCTGCCTCTTGATTATGTTATCGAACTTTTTGATAAACCAGAGCTTGAGCAACCTGCTTCCATCCTAGAACTTCTCCCTATAAATCGTGCAGTTGAAATTCTTGATGGCATGTCTGCCGATGCTGCTGCGGACGTCTTTCAAGAAATGGATAAAGAAACCCGCACACGACTTTATGCCTTGCTTAAACCCTTAACGCGCGCTGAACTTAAAAAACTCACCAGTTATCCTGATCATACAGCAGGGGCACTGATGACAACAGAGTTTATAGCCGTTCCTTCAAACTGGACTATACAAAAAACGTTGGATCACATTCGTGAGGTCGAGCGAACACGTGAAACCGTTTATACCAGCTATGTAATTGACCCTAAAACAGGTATTCTTCTCAAAGCTGTTTCACTGCGTAACCTTATTCTTGCCTCACCTGATGAACAAATTCTTAATGTCCCTACCCATGACTCGCCCATTACAATATCGCCCTTCACACATCATGAAGATATCGCACGCCTTTTCCAGCGCCATGATCTTCTCTCTGTGCCTGTAGTTGATGAAAGTAACCATGTCATTGGCATTGTAACCGTCGATGACGTGCTTGATACTATGGTTGATGAGATGAATGAAGATGCCTATAAATTTGGGGGTATGGAAGCGCTTAATAAGCCCTATATGCAAATTAAATTTCCTGAAATGATGAAAAAACGTGGCGGATGGCTCGCGTTACTCTTTGTCGGTGAAATGCTGACAGCAAG
The DNA here is from genome assembly GCF_042194085.1 of Bartonella sp. MU70NMGDW. NCBI lineage: Bacteria > Pseudomonadati > Pseudomonadota > Alphaproteobacteria > Hyphomicrobiales > Bartonellaceae > Bartonella > Bartonella sp. MU70NMGDW. The sequence continues at coordinate 447 of NZ_JBHIMK010000053.1, read as the reverse complement.
TGCTATGCAACATTTCGAAACAGAACTCGAAAAAGCGATTATTCTTACACTGTTCATACCTCTCATTATGAGCTCAGGAGGAAATTCCGGCTCACAGGCTACATCCCTTATTATCCGTGCATTGGCTTTACGTGAACTCACGTTGAAAGACTGGTGGAAAGTGTTCATTCGTGAAATTCCAACAGGACTATCTCTTGGTCTCTTACTCGGAATTATTGGCATTACGCGCATTGCTCTTTGGCAACAATTCGGTATCTACGACTATGGGCAACATTGGATTGCTGTTTCGACAACAGTGGGTACAGCTTTAGTCGGAATCGTTACCTTTGGTTCTCTTTCTGGATCTATGCTGCCTTTTATTCTTAAAGGTTTAAAATTTGATCCAGCAAGTGCTTCTGCTCCTTTTGTGGCAACTTTAGTAGATGTCATGGGCATTATAATCTATTT
>NZ_JBHIMK010000529.1:0-754 GCF_042194085.1 Bartonella sp. MU70NMGDW | reverse complement strand
ATTTTGGTGGTGGTGCTAGTTATAAAGATGGCGCTTGGACAGCCCCTACATTCAAGCTTAAAACCTTCACATCTGATGGTAAAGAAGGTGGTCCAAAAGACTATCGCGATGTAGGCTCTGCTTTTGCAGGAATTGATACGAACTTCATAAATGTAAACAAACATCTGAATACTGTTTTTAATGATTTTAATGATAAATTAGACAATATTAATAAAGAAGTTCAAGGCGATGCCTTATTGTGGGGTAATGATTCTTTTGTAGCACAGCATGAGAAAGATGGTAAAAAGCAAAACAGCAAAATCACATCACTAGCTGATGGTTCTATAGTAGCAGGTTCGAGCGATGCAGTAACGGGTGGTCAGATTAATACCATAGCTGCGAGTTTATCAAAGATTTTAGGTGGCAAATCATCGTTTAGTGCTGATGGTACTTTTACAGTTCCCAGCTATGACTTATCGACAGTCTCTAAAGACGGTGAAGTAACAGATAAACCATATGAAGGTGTAGAAAAAGCCTTTAAAGGACTTGATACGAATATCAAGACTGTTAACGCTCGTATTAAGGCGGTCTCAGAAGGAGTTGCGCAAGATTCTTTGTCGTGGAGTAAGGATGATAACGCCTTTGTAGCTCTTCATGGGGAAGGTAAGGACAGAAAAAATAGCAAATTGAAGTTTTTATTGGATGGAGAAATTTCTAAAGGTTCGACAGAAGCGATTACCGGCAACCAGCTTTATTCGCTGAACGAACAACTTGC
>NZ_JBHIMK010000528.1:0-755 GCF_042194085.1 Bartonella sp. MU70NMGDW | reverse complement strand
CATTGAGAAGCTTCGGAAAAATCAAGAAAGGTGACCTAGGCGGCTTTATAGAAGGTGAGAGCAACTTAAGTCATGAAGGAGACTGTTGGGTTTATGATGATGCCATGGTTTATAGCGGTGCAAAAGTTTACAACAATGCCAAGGTATTTGATAACTCAAAAGTTTGTTATTTTGCAAATATTTATGAAAATGCAACAATTCATCATAACGCAAAAATATATGGTGGTCGTATTTTTGGAAAAGCACATGTTTACGAAAATGCAAGTGTTCATTGCAATGCAGAAGTGTATGGTAACGCACACATTTACGGAGATTCAGAGGTTCGTGGAGGCAGTATTATCACAACGAGCGAGAGAAGATAATTATTATGTATAGATATGAAATTAAACCTACTTTGTGTTCGCAGTTAGTTGTGAGAAATACCCACAATCCAGGTGAACTTTGTATAACGATCTCTGGAGATAAGGGCGAGCCCTATGTAGATACCATAATCTCTAAAGACAAAATAGATGCCTTCTTAAGTGAAGAGAATATCGTGCCAATGGAACTCATAGGATCGCAATGCTTTGCATTTTCATACGAATTCAGACCGTTTGCATGCACTAGATTTGAAATGATACCACCCAATTCAGATGAATCTTTCTTGTTGACGCTATATTCTGATCATTGTGCATATATAAAACGCATTCCAATTGATCGGATTGTACAACCTGTAAAGACAAAACTCTAACACCCCAAAACCAGTCTTTTAACAC
>NZ_JBHIMK010000527.1:0-761 GCF_042194085.1 Bartonella sp. MU70NMGDW | reverse complement strand
GTGTGACCAATCCCCCAAATGCCCATCGGGATAAAAAACACCCGTTAAAACAAAATGAAATGTACCTTCACGCGTTGCTTTTGTCAGATCAATCCTCTGCAACGAAAACCCAGGCTCTCCACACTCTGGATCATCGAGTGCTTCAACAATTGCTTGATAAAGCTGCATCATCGTCGCAGGATCAGCATTGGCGTCTTGGAATGCTCCAACATCACATCCATAATGACGACGCAAAACCCGTGTCCCAATTCTTGTCGTCAGACATTTACGAAGTGACTGTTGACAATGCGCAAAGCCATATAAAAGAGAGCCATCCTTTTCGCTCATCCCGCACCGCATGCTTTAAGCTCCTTTGCTTGTCTTTGTGGTAGAAACAGTTGGGGGCGCAGAAACAACAGGTGCTGGTTTTTCAGTGATCTGACCAAGCAGCAACGGATATTTAGCCTCTTCCTCACTTAAACAAATTTCCTCACCCTTGCCCGGTGAACGCTTGCCTGCAACAAAATCAGCATTGGTTAAAATAACATAAGTGTTCTCACGCATGATAAAACTCCTTTAAAGAGGGGAAGAGGTTGTGGAGGGACCCATTTTGACCCCACCGTGTTTGTGGCTTGCGCCAACAGATTTTTGATTATGCTGTAAATCTTCTGCCTGAATGTGCACACTACCCGTTAATTCAACACAGGTTGCTTGATGAGAAAGCACCAAACCTTTTTCACTCAAATGAATTTGATTTTCCCCATGGGAGAGAATGAGCTCAT
>NZ_JBHIMK010000526.1:0-766 GCF_042194085.1 Bartonella sp. MU70NMGDW | reverse complement strand
TCTAAAAAGAAGAAACTTGCACTTTTAGATACTCTACTTTGGATTGCTTTAAGACTTTTAAGAAATCCCATCTTAAAGTGAATAGGCTTCTTTTACATTGCCTTTAAAAGATTATACCGTAATCTAAAATGATAGCTTTATTAACATCGACCTTGTGGCTAAAATTCGTGATTATGCTGCTATTTTCCTAACTCTACTTTGGGACTATAAGCCCCTCTTTGGCTAGTTTCTCGACAGTTGTTTCTGCAACGCTTACTATGAGATTAGAAAATGATGCAAAAGCATTTCCATCGCTAGAGCCTTTTGCTAGCCATATGGTTTCTTTGTTTTTTGTATGGTGAATAAGATAAACACTAACACTTATGGCGGGCTTACTAATATTATATCCACCGGTCACATAACCTGGTGTCGTCTCAGTTTTTATGGTAGCAAAGTTTCCAAATCCCGAAATAGTACTTGTAGAGGTTCCCGGATGATACGTTGGCGGGATATATGTCTGCGATATAGCACGATTATCAACGCTAACTATTAGGAGTGCATCTGCGCCTTTATTTGTTATAATTTCCTCTTTCTCGTTATAGGAATAATTACGAGTTGGAGGGAAAAGTTCTAATCCTCTCAATATCTGTACATTGTATTTAACGAGGGATTTCTCAAAGGTGTCTTCAAGTTCTTTTTGCTCAGAAATAGACATGCCAACACCTCCTATGACCACCTTTTTCGTTTGAAATCGTCCCTTGTAGTTTGGATCAACAATTCCGTTCAA
>NZ_JBHIMK010000525.1:0-769 GCF_042194085.1 Bartonella sp. MU70NMGDW | reverse complement strand
GAGCAAAAATAACAAAGATCAAACGCAGCCATAGAAAATCAATTGTCCACCATAGCTTATAATCAGGTAGTAACTTCACCTGATTATGCGGGAGAAACCTATACATATGAGATGTATCGTCAATATATATATATATAAACCGGAATAATACTCAACATCATATCATTATCAGAATATTAACATTGAAAATTAAATACTCTTTCTTTTATTTGTTCTATATATCTATGATTCCATAAATCTGCAGACACAAACACTCTTTGAATCCATCGCATTGGATTTTTATAACTATCAAATGATCCAAAGAATTTATCTCTAGAGTGTAGGGCCATTCTGTTGTCATCGTATAATAATCTTCCTTTTTGTACATCAATTCCAAAAGATACAGCCTTAATAGCTTCATAAAAATGATCTAAAGCTTCCTTGGCTTTTTTTGACTGTGTCCCTAACATGCCTAGATAAAAAACAGCGCTGATATCTGGGAATTCACCGTCCCCTTGAACGAGGGGCACTTTACTTGTAGAGGTTACCCCATTTTTTCTCCATCTATAGGGAACATTAATTATATATAAATTATCCCTTAAACTCCTCAAATCCTCTTCACTTAAAAGTTTTAAAGCTAGACGTGCATCAGATATTCTCGTTAACGGACCATCAACATCATTGCGAACACCAGTTAAAAGTATCCCTTTAGGAGATAAATTTAAACCTTTTATAAATTTTAGTGCAGCATTTTCTGTATGAAAATCTAACTCAACTTCAGATCCTAATT